>JBEIQV010000022.1:0-20811 GCA_040376335.1 Verrucomicrobiia bacterium
CAGACAGTGATGGATACGGTGTAGCCTTTAAGAACGCTTTTTGAAATGGCTCTAGCAATCAAAGTCGAATCCCTCAGCAAGCTCTACCGACTCGGCGAGCTGGGGCGGCGCTCGTTTTTACATGACTGGAAAAACAAACTGCTGCGTATCGCCGATCCGGACGATGCGCCGGGAAATTTCTGGGCGTTGCGCGACCTCAGTTTCGACATCGAGCAAGGGCAGGTCGTCGCAGTCATCGGGCACAACGGCGCGGGCAAATCCACGTTGCTGAAAATTCTTAGTTCCATCACCTCTCCCACGCGCGGCTCGGTGAAATTGCGCGGGCGCGTCGCGGCGCTGCTCGAAGTCGGAGCCGGTTTTCACAACGAACTCACCGGGCGCGACAACGTTTTCCTCAAGGGCGCAATCCACGGCATGAGCACGCGCGAAGTCGCACGGAAATTCGACGATATCGTATCCTTTTCCGAGGTCGGCGAATTCATAGACACGCCTGTGAAACGCTACAGCAGCGGGATGCGTGTGCGCCTCGCCTTCGCGGTGGCGGCTTTTTTGGAGCCGGAGATTCTGATCGTGGACGAGGTTCTCGCCGTCGGCGACGCGGCCTTCCAGCAGCGGTGCGTGGGGAAAATCGGCGAGGTCTCGCGCAGCGGGCGCACGGTGCTCTTCGTCAGCCACAGCTCCGCCGCCGTCGAGAATCTCTGCACGCGCGGCATCGTGCTGCATCATGGGCGCATGGATTTCGATGGCACGCAGACCGAGGCGCTGCGCCACTACGCCGCGCGTTTCACCACGGCGGACGGCGACCTGCGCGCACGCACGGATCGCTCCGGCAGCGGGGAGGTGCGCATCACCGAAATCGCGCTCCGCCTCGCCGACGGTCGTTCCGCATCCGCCATCACCGCCGGCGAACCGCTGGAAGTCCGCCTTTCCTACGAAAACCATAAACCCGGCGACTTTCCCCGGCTCTGCGTCGAGATCAACGTGACCACCCATCTGGGCGCGCCGGTTTTCTGCCACTCAAACTGGTTCACCGGCGAGCAATTCGGCCCCCTCCCAGCGCGAGGCACCATCATCTGCCGCCTCGATGGACTGAACATCCCCGGCGGTGCCTACAAACTCGACTTTGGCCTGTTTCCCACCCAACGCCGACGCGCCCCAATTGACGTGCTCAAAAACGCCGCCGACATCCAAGTCCTCGACAACGACTTTTTTGGCGGTGGAAAAATGCCTACCATCACCGACGGCCCTTGCCTGCTGCGCGGCCGATGGAGCGCCAGCACAGAAACCTAACACCTTGCCTCTCGCACCGCCAGCGCCCAAATTTAACCGATGAGTTTCCTCGGCCTGTTCAAAAAAAAGCTACCTAAGCCCGGCATCCCTGAAGTTGCCGGGATGCACATCCCCACCGCGCACCTGCGCGCACTCCTACCCTCGGATCAATTCCTCATTTCCTACCCCCGCAGCGGCAATACGTGGATGCGTCACATGCTCAAAGACGTGAACCTCCTTGGTCGCCCGGATCTCCCGCAGGAGTTGAATCCAAACCATCTCATGCCCGACATCCACCAGAGCGGCCCCGCACACCCCGCGCAGCAGCAGTATGGGATGCAGGTGCGTATATTGAAATCGCACAATCTCCGCGACATTCGCTCGCACCGCGCCGTGTATCTTTTCCGCACCGCAGCAGACTCGCTGCTCTCCTACTATCATTTTGGTATCCTCCGCGAACAACCGTGGAGCATCGCAGGAGAGACGCCGGATGATTATTGCCGCCGCTTCCTGCCCACATGGGATGAGCACATGAGTATCGCCCTTGAGATGCACGCCGCAGCGCCCGGTCGAGTTCTCTTTGTTAGCTATGAAAGTCTGCTGGCCGACGGGCCGCGCGAACTGCGACGGGTCGTGGATTTCTACGGCCTCCCAGCTACGGATGATGCACTCGCCACCGCCTGCGAGCGCAACTCCTTTGACAAACTCCGCGCCCGCGAGCAGCAGCGCGTGCCGGATGCAAAAGGATTCTTCTTCCGCAAAGGCCGCGCAGGTTCCGCCCGTGAAGAACTCAGCGCAGCCACGGTCGAGTTTCTCGAAAACGCCACCGGCTCCGCCTATGAGCAAGCCCTGCAACTCGCGACCACCTAGATGATCGAAACGCTCGCAGTCATCCCCGCCCGTGGCGGCTCACGCGGCATCCCGCGCAAAAACCTCGTCCTGCTCGGCGGGTTGCCGCTCATCGCACACAGCATCCGCGCTGCGCGTGACGCCGGGTTTTCGCGCATCCTCGTCTCCACGGACAATGCGGAAATCGCGACAGTCGCCCGTGAACATGGAGCAGAAACGCCATTCCTACGCCCTGCTGAAATCTCCGGCGGCGAAATCCACGCCGTCGCCGCACCGCTCCACGCGCTCACGTGGCTCCGCGAAAATGAAAACTACGAGCCTGCCCGCATCGTCATGCTCCTGCCCACATCGCCGCTCCGTCGTGCTGCCGACATCACCGGAGCCATCGAGCTTTTTGAAAAGAGCGGAGCGCCCGCCGTCATCTCCGTCGTGGAACTGGACAAACAACTCCCACACCTCCGCCGCCTGCGCAAGGATGGAGTCCTAGAGCCAGTCGTGCCACTGGCAAATGCCAATGTGCAGCGTCAGAACCTCGAAGCACTGTATGCGCTCAACGGCAGTATCTACGTGAGCACGCCAGCCGCGCTCATTGCGGGAGGCACATTCCACTTGCCGGGCGCGGTCGGTTTTCCAATGCTCCCACGCTTTTCCGTGGACATCAATTCGCCCGCCGACCTGATGCTCGCGGAATTTCATCTTTCACAGCCTCATATTTCTTAAATGTCCACCATCTGGCACCACGGCGCTTGGAACCGAAACTTCGGTGACTGGGTTCTCTTCGACAGCATCCAGCACAACCTGATCAAAGCCGCCGGGCGTGCACTCCACTTTGTCCCCGTGGACAGCCAGCGCACCGTCTATCGAGAAGAACTCATCGCCAAACTCAACGCCGAGGCGGACCTTTTTCTCATCGGCGGCGGTGGTCTTATTTTCAATCGCCCCGAAGACAACTCGTGCTCCGGCTGGCAACTCAATTTGCGCCTTGAAGACATCGCAAAAATCAAAGTCCCCATCGTCGTGTATGGCATCGGCTACAACCGATTTCCCTACGACCGCACCGATTTTCCCGAGGTGCTGAACAGGCACCTCCGCGCCATTCAGGATCAGGCCGCGCTCTTTTCCGTGCGCAACAACGGCACCTTCCGCGAAGTCGTGCGGAGAGGGCTCGATCCGGAAAAAATCCGCGTCGTCATGGATGCCGGAGCCTTCGCGCCGAGTGCGCCCGTCAGCATCCCGGGCCTGCGTGCAGACCGCCGCGTCATCGGGCTGAATATCGCCGGAGACCGCCCGCACCACCGCTTCCCCGGCACCACCGCCACGCCCGAGGAAGAGGAGCGCCGCTGCTACGAGTTGCTCGCCGACGCCATCGCCGATGTCGCTGTGAAAGAAAACGCACAGGTGCTTTTCCTCCCGCACATTTTGGAAATAGACGAAGCGCCCCGCGAAATTTTCCGCTCGCGGCTCGGCGACCGTTTCGTCTGTCTCCGCGAAGCGCTCCCACAACTCTACCCGCCCGCGCCAGCCACCGCCGGACTGCTCATCGGCGCATACGATGCTTGCGACCTCGTCATCGGGATGCGCGGTCACGCCTGCATACTGCCATTTGGCCGCGAAATTCCTTTCATCGCCCTCGGCGCACACGCCAAGACCTCGTTCCTGCTCGAAGAAATCGAACTCCCCGGCTACCGCCTCTCCACCGACGCCATGCTCGACGGCACCTGCACGCGCACCAGCGCCGCCACACTCATCGCCGATGTGCTGAACGACACCTCCATCCCCGGCAAACTCACAACAGCCATGGCCACCGCACGCGCCGGGTTCGATGCGTGGAACCGCGACATCATCTCACTCCTTTCCAAATCAGCAAAATGAACGAAGTCCATCTGCCCAAGTCCGTTTTCATCACCGGCGAAATCGGCATCAACCACAACGGCGACATCGAAATCGCCAAAAAGCTCATTGATGTCGCCGCCGTAGCCGGAGTCAGCGCGGTGAAATTTCAAAAGCGCACGCCGGAAAAATGCGTCCCCGAGAGCCAGAAAAACCTGCGCCGCCAGACGCCTTGGGGCATCGAGATGACCTATCTCGAATACCGACATCGCATCGAATTTCAAAAAGCCGAATACGACATCATTGACGCTCATTGCAAATCGCGAGGCATCCAATGGTATGCCTCGCCGTGGGACATGGATTCCTTCGAGTTCCTGCTCCAATACAAACCCGGCCACCACAAAATTGCCTCCGCTCTTCTCACGCACGTGGAGATGCTCGAAGCGATGGCCCGCACCGGCACTCACACTTTCCTCGGCACCGGCATGAGCACGTTGGAGGAAGTGGATCGCGCCGTCGCCGTCTTCCGCAAGCACGACTGCCCGTTCACGCTCATGCACTCCATTTCCACCTACCCGGCGAAAAACGAGGAACTGAATCTCAACTGCATTCCTTCCATGCAAGAACGCTACAACTGCCCCGTCGGCTACAGCGGCCACGAATTTGGCCTGCTCCCCACCATCCTCGCCGTCGTCCTCGGAGCCACCGCCATCGAACGCCACATCACTCTCAATCGCACCATGATTGGCAGCGATCACCTCGCCAGCGTCGAGCCTGTGGGACTGATGAAACTCGTCGCACAAATCAAAACCGCCACCACCGTGATGGGCGACGGCATCAAGCGCGTCATGGAAAGCGAACTGCCCATCCGCGAAAAACTGCGGAATGTGAAATGATCATCGCAGTAGATTTCGACGGCACCCTTTGCTCCTGGCACCCCGGCGAGTATGAAAAAGCGCAGCCACTCCCGGAGCGCGTCGAGCGCATCCGTCGCATCAAAGCCTCCGGCCACACCATCTGGATCTACACCGCACGCGGCGGCTCGCTCGGCAGTGAAGCAGCGGCGGATGCACGTTGGGGCGAACTCACCCGCCGCCAGCTCGCCGATTGGGGAATTCCATACGACCGACTCATCATCGGCAAGCCACCGTTTGACGCTCTGATAGACGACCGAGCCGTCGCCTTCACCGAAGACTGGGAGGCCCAGCTCGCCGCAAATCACAAGCTTGTCCAGCAACGGCAGGCCACGCTTTAGAAAACCCATGCACACCTGCTACCTCTGCGGCTCCACACGCTGCGTGAAGCTCGGCGACAAACTTCGTGACGGACTCGATTCGCGCTTCGCGCTGCGACCTCACCGTTGCGAGGAATGTTCGCTCGTCTTCCTCTCACCGCTCATGTCGCCCGTTGAGGAGGCGCATTTTTACGCACACGACTACCGTCAGATTTACCACGGCGGCGATTACGATCTCGATTCCTTTCACCGCGCGCGCCAGGCCGACAGCAACTCGCGCCTCGCCCGCCTGCGCGACACCGGCCTACTGCGCGGTCGCGTGCTGGATGTCGGCAGCTCCACCGGTAATTTTCTCGAAACCATCCGCCCCCACGTTGCATCCGTTCGCGGCGTGGAGCCCGATGCGCGCCAGCGCGCTTACGCACAAACCGCGCGCGGCCTCGCTATCGAGGACGACATCGCCCGCCTCGCGCCCGGCGAGCAATTCGATCTCATCACACTCTTCCACGTCCTCGAACACATCCGCGAACCTGCGGAATTTCTCGCGAAACTCGCCACCCTTCTCGCGCCCGGCGGCGCGCTCGTCGTCGAAGTGCCGAACGTCGAGGACGCACTGCTCGCACGCTATCACATCGAAGAATTCGCCACCTTCTACTGGCACCCTGCGCACAGTTATTACTTCTCTGCAAAAACAATCGCAACCACTGCCACACGCGCCGGTCTCCGCGCCGAGGTCACCGGCATTCAGCGCTACACGCTCGCCAACCACCTCGCATGGCTCCGCGACCGACGCCCCGGCGGTAAAACCGTGGACTCCACCTTCCTCTCCGCCGAAACCGAAAAAGCCTTCGCCGCCGACCTCTGCCGCACCCTCGCTTGCGACACGCTCTGGATGGTGGCTTACTCCAAATCTTAGTGCGCTTCATCCGATTACGCCACCGTCTGCGCCGCGTTCTCTCACCGTGCGAATCACCCAGCCATGAGTCGGATTTTTTTGCGTGGGAGAAAAACATCGTCCCCCTCGCTACTGAACGCGAACTCGTCACACACGAGCATCACAAGCCGAACGACTACTACGGCCACGCGACATTACTGAAGCGCCTCGTCGGCCAGCCGCTCACGCATCCGCTCCGGCTCTCCATCCCTCACGGTCTTCGTTTCGACAGCAAACTCTGGGAGCACGACTACCGCCCAAATTTCCCGATCGGCCTCGTTCCCGGCCCATTCCGCGCAAGCGCCATCGCCAGCCGCGTCAACGCGCGACTTGTTTCCGTCGGCCCGCTCATCCACTACGCCCCTCGTGCACTCACACCTGCCGCACACGCCAGTGCCGCCGCGCGGCTTGGTCGAATGCTGCTCGTCTTCCCTGCACACTCCACACACCATGTGGAGTCACACTTTTCGGAACAGGACTTCATTACCGAGATCACAGCGCGCGCGCGCAATTTCGACAGCGTAGTCGTGTGTCTTTATTGGCGTGATGTGTTGCGCGGACTCGACGAACCATATCGCACTGCGGGCTTTCATGTCGTCACCGCCGGCCACATCTACGACTTTGCTTTCCTCCCACGCCTCAGTTCGATGATCGAACTCGCTGCAATGACCATTTCCAACCGCCTCGGCACCCACACAGGTTACTGCCTTCATCTGGGCAAGCCACATCACATCCACCGCCAGCAGGTCAAAATTCAAATCGTTCACCCCGAAATGGTCCCCGTGCCCGGCGAGATGGATGAAGCCGCGCGCTTCGACGCACTTTTCGGCGAATACTCCGAAGTCATCACTCCCGCCCAACGCGAAATCGTCGAGCAATACTGGGGCACCAGCCACGTCCGCACCGCTGCGGAGATGGATGCATTGATCCTCGACGCCGAGCGCGAATTCTGGCGCAACCATAGAGCCAGCCACGCCACTTCCCGTGTTCGGATTTCGTAAAACCAAGCCCGCCCCCATCGAGCCTGCTGCCGCTCTCGCAGCAGCAAGTTTCCGCTATTTGAATTTAGGCTGTGGCGGACGCTTTCATCGCGGCTGGGTGAATGTGGACATCGTCTCCTCGGATCCCGCGCACGTCGTCCAACACAACATCCTTCAATCACTGCCATTCGACGACGGCACCTTCGATGCTGTGTATCACTCACACGTCCTCGAACACCTCCCGCGCGCCGCAGCGCCGCGTTTCCTCGCCGAGTGCCGACGCGTGCTGCGGCCCGGCGGCGTGCTCCGCATCGTTGTGCCCGACCTCGAAACCATCGCCCGGCTTTATCTCGAAAATCTCGCCGCAGCGTGGGCCGGCGACTCCACGGCGACGCCTCAGCATGAGTGGGTGACACTCGAACTTCTCGACCAACTCACCCGCGAGGAATCCGGCGGCGAGATGTTGCGACACTGGAAACGCGATCCGATGCCCGCGGAGGAATTTGTTATCTCTCGTATGGGCGGCGAAGTCCTCGGCATACTGGATAAACTACGCAATCCCAACGCCAGACCACCAGCTCCCGCACCCGCAACTCCCGAGGAAGTGGGTCGCTTTCGCGCCAGCGGCGAAGTTCACAAATGGATGTATGATCGCGTCTCACTTCGCTCGTTGCTCACGAGTCTCGGCTTTGTGGACTTCCGCATCTGCGGCGCTGCGGATTCCTCCATCGCCGACTGGTCTTCATTCTTCCTCGATACCATGCCCGACGGACAGGTGCGAAAACCGGACTCCCTCTTCGTGGAAGCCGTAGTCCCGGCATGAAAATTCTCCATCTCAGCACTTACGACACCATCGGCGGCGCAGCGCGCGCAGCAACCAGACTACACGTAGGTCTCGGCGAACTCGGTGTTACCAGCTCGATGCTCGTGAGGCGAAAACGGACACAACTGGACACCGTCCACGTCGCCCCGCCGCTCAACCGCTGGCGGTGGAAGCTCTGGCGCTTCATTGAGGATCGCTGCATCGCCCGCAACCGCACCGGAATCTCGAATACATTCTTCACACTCGGCCAGCCCGCCTTCGATCTTTCGCGGCATCCGCTCGTCGTGAAGAGCGACATTTTGAATCTGCATTGGGTCGGCCATTTCCAATCGCCCGCAACGCTCGCATCTCTAGCCATGCTGGGAAAGCCGATGGTCTGGACGCTGCACGATATGCGCCCTTTCACCGGCGGCTGTCATTTCTCCGCAGGCTGCGGCGAATACACGACGACCTGTGAAAAATGCCCCCAGCTCCAGCACGACCCGTCCGCACTCACCCGTCGCAATCTCGCAGCGCAACGCGAGGCACTGGGCGGCATCACCATCGTCGCGCCGAGTCGCTGGCTGGCTAACTGCGCACGCCGCAGCGCCGCCTTCCGCGACTGCCGCGTGGATGTCATTCCCTACGGAATCAACACCACCGAGTTTTTCCCCGTGCCGATGACGGAAGCCCGCGCAAAGCTCGGGTTGGATCAAGATCGCACCTACGTGCTTTTCGGCGCGGATGGCGGCGGTGAACTGCGCAAAGGTGCCGCTGAATTACGCGCCGCATTCCAGCATCTTCTCGCGATCCATCCCACGCCGGAAAAACTCACACTGCTTTGCTTTGGTGCAATGACTGAACAATTCACCGCGCTCGGCGAAAAGACGCACGCTCTCGGCTACCTCAAGACCACCGAGCAGCTCCGCCTCGCCTACGCAGCAGCGGATGTTTTCGCCCTGCCATCGCTGGAGGACAACCTGCCCAACACCATGCTCGAATCGCTCGCTTGCGGGACTCCCGTGGCCGGTTTCGATGTCGGCGGCATCCCCGATCTCGTCGAGCCCGGCGTGACAGGCGCACTCGCCCGCCCCGGCGATCCGCAATCTCTTGCAGATGCGCTACTGGAAATTATCCGCGACCCCGCACACGCACGCGCACTCGGGCAAAACAGCGCGCATCGCATCGCCAGCCATCACACCGCACGCGCCGAAGCGGAGGCATACCGCGCCCTTTATCCCACCGTGCAGCCGACGCGCGGAGGAAAGGTGCGGCATCATCTTCCCGTTTCGCGATTGCTCTGGCAGGCTCTCCGCGCTCCAAAAAGCGCACGATGAATCTCCGCACCATCCTATGGAAAACTGCCAACCGCGTTTTGCACCCGCTCGGCTTCGAGTTGCGCGCACGCAAACCCGAGGGCACACAGTTCACCATGGAGGCAATGCTCGCACGCGCCGCAGCACGCGGCACAAAGCAGGGCACCATCGTGGACATCGGCGCAGCCGCCGGGCGCTGGACGCAGAAATGCCTGAACCATTTTCCCGATGCGCGCTACCTGCTCATCGAGCCACTGAAGGAACGCCGTGCGGAACTCGAAAAGCTGTGCGCGCGATTTCCAAATGTGGAATTTGCCATCGCAGCAGCAGGTGAAAAACCCGGCGAAGCAGTGCTCAGCGTAGCGAGTGATCTCGACGGCAGCGGTATCTATGACAACGCGAGCGGTGCGAATACACGCACTGTTCCCGTCGTTTCGCTCGACACCGAACTGCCAAAACGCGCGCTGCCCGGCCCGTATTTTCTGAAATTCGACACGCACGGCTTTGAACTCCCCATCCTGGCCGGAGCCACCGCCACGCTGCGTCAGACGACGATGATCCTGCTCGAAGCCTACAATTTTCAACTCACCGCCAACTGTCTGCGCTTCCACGAACTTTGCGCATACATGAAGACGCTCGGCTTTCGTTGCGCGGACCTAGCCGACCCAATGCTCCGCCCTCGCGACAATTTTTTCTGGCAGGTGGATCTTGTCTTTTTGCCGAAAGACGCGCCCGCTTTCACCGCAAGCACCTACGTGTAGATGCGCATCTCCATTGTCACTCCATCGTTCAATCAAGCCGCCTTCCTCGAAGCGGCGATGCTCAGCGTGCTCGAACAACGCGATGTGGAACTAGACTATGTAGTGATGGATGGCGGCTCGACCGATGGCAGCGTGGAGATTATCCAGCGCCATGCCTCTCGCCTCTCGCATTGGGAAACGGGGCGCGACGCCGGACAATACGACGCCATCACACGCGGCCACGCGCGCACGACCGGCGAAGTGATGGGCTGGCTGAACAGCGACGACCTGCTGATGCCCGGCGCACTCTCGATTGTAGCGGAAATTTTCACCGCGTTTCCCGATGTGCAATGGCTCACCACGCTGCGTCAGGTCCGTCTCGATGAGCGCGGACGGACAGTGCGTGTGCTCGTGCATCCCGGCTTTTCGCGAGGCGGTTTCCTGCGCGGCGAGACGCTGCCGGTGCTAGGCGAATTCTCCACCGGCTTCATTCAGCAGGAGTCCACGTTCTGGCGTCGCAGTTTGTGGGAAAAGGCTGGCGCTCAAGTGGGGCGTGACTTTCCACTAGCTGGGGATTTCGAACTCTGGGCGCGTTTTTTCCAACACGCAGAACCCGTGAGTGTGGAGTGCCCGCTCGGCGGCTTTCGCTTTCACGATGCGCAAAAAACCGGCAACCGACAAGAAGCCTATCTTGCAGAGGCCACGCGCGCATTTGCACTTCACAACATACGCCGCTGGTCCCCGCTAGCGAGACTGCTGCGACGGACGGCACTCGCGAATGCACGTGGATTCACCGCAGGATTCGCCTTGCGCCTCGGCTTACTTTTTTCATCGAAAATTGCGCGCCACGACCGCAAGACGAACCGCTGGAATCTTACTACGACGAATGCCTGACGCCTCGATTGCCATCATCATTCCCAGCTATAATTCTGCGGACTTTGTCGCAGCGACCATTCGCAGCGCACTGATACAGAACGCGGAAAAAGTCATCGTAGTGGACGACGGCAGCACCGATGCAACGCCCACAGTCTGCGCGGAGTTTGGTGATCAAATTACATACCACCGCGTTCCGAATGGCGGCGTGTGCAAAGCCCGCAATCTCGGTGCAACACTCACAAACGCCGAGTGGCTGCTCTTCCTCGATTCCGACGATCTGCTCATGGAAGGAGCCGCCGCTGCGCTCGTAGAAAGGGCGCGGGCGGAAAACTGCGGCGTGGCTTTCGGCGGCGTCATGCGCCGGGGTAAGACGCGCGAGGAAGATGCACCGGTCAGTAATCCCCATGCCGCCGGTGCGCCACCGGTGCCAGCACTCGCGAATTTTCGCCGCTCCATGATCATTACACCGGGCAGTGCAGTGGTGCGCCGGGATGTATTCGCATGGGCCGGCGGGTTTGCGGACGGCTTCCAGCCGATGGAGGATCGCGATTTCTGGGTGAAGGCCGGACTGCGCACCGGCTTTGCATTTTACGACCGCACCGTGCTGGACAAGGGCTGGCGCGAAGGCTCCGCGCTCGCGCGGATCGATCTCCGCATCACGAATGGCCTGCGCTCACAACTCCTGCTCCCTGCTTGGTGCCGCGAGCGCGGCGTGGATACGCGCTTCCTACCGGCTTCTCCGGCAGCGCTCATTCGTCAGGCATTCAATGATGCGGGCTACCGCCGTCTGTGGGGCATTTTTCCAAAACTGACAACCATCGCATTACGCTATATGTTAGGCCGTCCAATATGAACCCCTGTTTTTCTGTCGTCACACCGTCATGGAATCAAGGAGCGTGGATTGATGGCTGTATCCGCAGCGTGCTCGCTCAGGGCGTTGATGATTTTGAACACATCGTTTTGGATAATTGCTCGAGCGACGAAACGCCCGAAGTGCTTGCACGCTATCCACACTTAAGGGTCGCGGTGGAGCAGGACAGCGGACAGGCCAATGCGCTAAACAAAGGCTTTAACGCCACTAGTGGCCCGGTAATTTGCTGGCTCAATGGCGATGATCGCTACATGCCGGATACTTTTAGTATTGTCCGCCGCGAATTACTCGATGCTGGGCGCGACGTGATTTTCGGTAATACGCTCGAGATCTTTTTTAACGGACGGCCACAGCGTATTCACCGTGCACATTTCGATGCACCGGAAGATTTGCTCTATTGGTGGCAACGCCGCACAAGTATTCTTCAGCCAGCCGTCTTTTTCACCCGTCGCGCGTTGAAAGCTGCGGGACTGCTGCGTGAAGACCTGCACATTATTATGGATCTGGAGTTTTGGTGGCGGCTCTCACGCAAGTTCCGTTTTCACTACGTGGATGAAACGCTCGCCGTTCAACTCCGGCAACCAGACTCTAAGACGGTGAAACAGATACCGCGTCTCTTTGAGGAAAAAGCACGTATTTTCGGTGCGGAACTCGATACCTTTGATCCGAACCGACGCTGGCAAAATCAACTCTCACGCCGCATCGGGATGGGTCGCCGTTGGGTCAACGTCGCGAAGGCCGTCGCTTCCGAAAATCGCGCCATCGGGCGCGATTACCTCCGTCGCTCGCTGGAGGAAAACCCATTCCTCTTCGCAACTCCCGGCTGGTGGAGCGCATATTTTCACGCACGCTGAATTTTTCGCGGAGGATTTTGGAGGGCAAGCCCGCTTGGACGAGAGAAATTCTTCGCCACGTTGCGCGCTTCATGGTTCATTGGGCGGGGTGAAATTGCTCCATAACATCCTCGCACAGCGGCGTGCTGCGCGGCTCGCTCCCTCCATGCCCCGTGTGGCGCGGATTGCACTGAGCGCCCGACCTGTTCATGGGCCGTGGGGTGGAGCAAATCAGTGGCTGCTCCAAATGGTGCGTTTCCTGAAGTTCTCCGGCTACGATGTGTGCTTCGATCTCAGCGACGACGTGGATTGTGCGTTGATTCTGCCGAGTCGTCTGCAAGACCGGATGACGTTCGGCCTTTCGGAATTGCGCGAACATCGGCTGCGAAATCCGCGCTTACGTGTGATCCATCGGGTGAATAACAACGACGTCCGCAAAGGAGGAAGTGGCACGGATGATTTTCTGGCGACCTTCGATGAAGTGACCGATCACACCGTCTTCGTCTCCGCCTGGCTGCGCGACTACCATGCCGAGCGATGGTTCGACCACGCGCGACCGCACTCCGCCATCCTCAACGGCGCGGATCCCTCCGTCTTCCACCCCATCGGCAATCATCCATGGAAAAGCGGGGAGCCATTTCGCATCGTCACCCATCACTGGGCCGACAATCCGATGAAAGGCTTCGCCGAATACGCCGCGCTTGATGCGCTCATCGCCGAAGGCACGCTGCCCGGATTCGAGCTGTGGATCATCGGTCGTTGGCCAGCCGACATTATCTGGAAAAAGGCGCGCACTTTCCCGCCATGCAGCGGTCCTGCGCTGGCTGACTTGCTGCGCCAGTGCCACGGCTACATCACTGCATCGCGCTGGGAGCCGGGTGCGATGCACCACATTGAAGGTGCCCAGTGTGGACTGCCGCTCATCTACCACGAGGATAGCGGCGGCAGTGTCGAAATCGGCCAGCGATTCGGCGTGCCCTTCCGCGACGATCTCACCACCGCCGTGCTGCGCTTGCGCGATGAATACACCACACTGCGAGAGCGGATTTTCGATTTTATGCCGTCCGGATCGCTCATGTGCATGGAATATCTCCGCATCATCCAGCGGTTACTCACCGAATGATCGCCGCAAGACTCCTCGACACATCACACAGCTTCATCCTCCGCCACCGCGTGCCGCGCGGCACCTGCATCTGGAACGGCACTCATACACTGCATAAATCACCAGCCTGGAGGTTGAGAGCGGATGTGATTCGCACCTGGCCAGCGACGACCGGACGACTCGAGTTTCGATATAGTTCAAACTCGCAATAAATGGAATGAACCGACTTACTCTAACAATGAACTCACTTTGTCCGTGGTTCCACGAATTCAACGGCTCTGCGCCCCGCGTGCTGTCTTTAGACGACCGCGTATGCCTCGGAAAGTGCGATTTGATCCGGCGATCTCACGCCCGGAAAACCAACTAAAACGGTGCAACGGAT
The DNA here is from genome assembly GCA_040376335.1 of Verrucomicrobiia bacterium. GTDB lineage: Bacteria > Verrucomicrobiota > Verrucomicrobiia > Chthoniobacterales > Chthoniobacteraceae > SXWH01. The sequence goes on from JBEIQV010000022.1 coordinate 14,019, forward strand.
CGGCTTCATCACCGACGGGAAACTCCCGACGCTTACCAATAGCTTCACGCGCCCGTGGCGGCTGCTGTTCGGCTGGCCCAGCACCAGCGCAGTCGGCATGATGCGCCACGGCTGGATCGCGCGGGAGGTGAACCGCAGTTCCTCGCTGCACTACGAAGTCTTCCGCCCGCACCGAGACTACGCTGCTGTTGTGTTTTTGAAATCCATGAGCCCCACCTGCGCCGCCCTAGCCGAGCGATTGCGCGCTCGCGGCACCCGCGTCCTCTTCGACTTGAACGTAGACTACCTCACGCCGGCCAGTGGCGCATTTTACTACAAAGGTATGGCGCCCACCGAGGCGCAGCGTGATGAGGCGCTGAAAATGATCGCTCGCTCCGATGGTGTGATCGCTGATTCCGGCCACCTCGCCGCCATCGCCGCTGCGCACCATCCGCGCACGCGATGGGTGCCGGACAATGTCGCGCCCGACATCGTCCCCGCGCCCCGCACCTGGCGTCGCCAGGGCAAGTTATCGCTGCTGTGGTCCGGTCAATCTGTGAAGCTTTTTGAACTGCTGAAAATCGCACCTGTCCTGCGGCGCTTCTCCTCCCACATCCGGCTGGTGCTTGTCACAAATTCACTCGACACGCGCGACCTATGGTTCGGCGATCTACGTGAGCGCGTGGATGCACTACTCGGTGAAGTGGAGACGCAAGTGTTGCCATTCCGCAGCATTCCCGCACTGCTGGAAACCTACGCGCAGGGCGGCGTCTTCATCTCGCCGCGTTTCCTCGATAACACCTACAACCTCGGTCACACCGAGTGGAAAATCGCGCTACCCATGGCCTGTGGTCGCATCACGATCTGCTGTCCTCAGCCAAGCTACCGCGACGTGTCCGCGCGCTCCGACGGACATGGATTGCGGGTGTGCGAGACGGAAGAGCAATGGTGCGCTGCGCTGGATGCGGTGCTTTCTGAAAACTTCGATTTTTCCACCGAAGAAGACGCAGCCCGCACGGTCATCCGACGCCACTACGGCACCCCACTCATCGCCGAGGAACACCAGCAGTTCATCCAGGAGGTGCTCGATTAAACATGATCCGATTCACCATCCGCGAACTGCTCTCGATTCCCGAGCGTCTGCGCTTCCGGCGCTCGCTCGCGTCGCGCGCCCTTCGTGTGCCGTCGGGCCAGCCGATGCTTTGCTATGGCGATGTGATGGCGGGCGGTGAGCTGGTGGCGGGCGGAAAAGTGAAGCTGCTTCATCTCGGCGAACGCTGGCCGGAAGCGGAACATTTCAATGTGCTCTACCTCGTGAGCAGTGCGCCGCCGCCATTCGCAGGCGAGATGGTGCGATGGGCAAAACGCCGTGGCGTGAAGTTTGTCTGGAATCAAAATGGCGTCGGCTTTCCCGCATGGGCGGGGATTCGGGCTTGGGAAATTAATCTCCCGATGGCTGCGCTGCTGCGGCACGCGGATCATGTCGTATATCAAAGTGAATTCTGCCGAAAGAGCGCGGATCGCTGGCTCGGCCCGGCGCGGTGCCCAGCGAGTGTGCTCATCAATCCTGCGGACACCGCGATTTTCAAACCCTCGCCCACTCCGCCCAATCTACGCGAAGGCTGGCGACTGCTCGCGGCGGGAACACACTACCAGCCATTCCGCGTGATTGGTGCGCTGGAGACACTGCGTGTGGTGCTCGATGCCGGACATCGTGCGACGCTCACAGTCGCCGGCGAAATGCGCTGGCCCGGCGCAGATGCGGAAGTTCACGCCGCGATCACACGACTGCGGCTTGCGGAGCTAGTTACGCTGCGACCCGCATTCACGCAAGAGGAGGCGGTGAGGCTCTACCAATCCGCGCACATTTTACTGCATCTCAAATACAACGACCCCTGCCCGACCGTGGCCGTCGAAGCGCTGGCGTGCGGACTTCCGGTCGTCGCATCGCACAGTGGAGGAATGCCGGAGATCGTGGGTGACGATGGCGGCGAACTTGTGCATGTGCCGCGCGATTGGTGGAAGGCGAGCTTCCCGCCGCCTCGCCGCATCGCTGCAGCCGTCGCGCGCGTGATGAGCGAATGGCCGCAACGCAGCACAGCTGCACGGGCGCGGGCAGAGCGCTTGTTTCGCAAAGAAACGTGGGTCGAGGCACACGCTCGAATTTTTGACTCACTGCTCAAATGACACCTGCCGTCACCGTGCTGATGTCAGTTCACAACGGCCTGCCGTTTCTGGCGGAGGCTGTTTCTTCGGTTCTCGCACAGACATTTCAAGACTTCGAGTTTCTCATCCTCGACGACGCCTCCACCGACGGCACGGCGGACTACCTCCGCACATTGAGCGATCCGCGCGTGCGCGTCTTCACGCTCACGGAAAATATCGGCCTCACCGCTGCACTGAATCGCGGACTACGTGAATCGCTCGGAGAATTTGTCGCGCGCCAAGACGCGGATGACCTGTCGCATCCGCGCCGACTGGAACTGCAGTTTGGATTTTTGAAAACGAACCCGTTGTGCGCAGTCGTGGGCTCTCAAGCGTGGCTGGTGGATGCACGTGGCCGCTCGCTGGGGAAAAAGAACTTCCCGCTCGGCTATCGTGGCATCTGTTTCTCCCACCTCTTCGACAATGCGCTCGCACATTCGGCGGTGATGTTTCGTCGTTCCACGGTGGATAGCTACGATGAGACGTTCACCGCTTCACAGGACTACGAACTGTGGTCGCGTCTCAGCGAACGGCACGCGCTGGCGAATTTGCGTCAACGACTCGTCACACTCCGCGTTTTGGATACCTCGATCACCAGCACGCATAAACGCCCGGAACTCATCCGTAGCGTGCAGGCCGCACATTTTCAGAGACTGTTCGCGCGCCCGGAAAAAGACGCGGAACTCGATCTAATCGCACTCTTTCGCACACGCGTCGCGCCTGAGCGGCTGCGGGAATTTCGCGCACTGATCGTAGAACTCACCGCCAGCACCGAGGCCGCGTGGCCGGGCATTGGCAGAACGCCTGACTTCCGCCGCACACTCGCGCTGCTCCACGAACGCACCGGCTATAACCTTCTCACGCTCTCGCGTGGTGCAGGTCTGTGCGAAATTCTGCGAGCGCTCCGCGCATGGCCGCCATTGCTGTTCGCGATGCCGTGGTGGCGCATCGTAGCGCTAGCGGTGCTTGGAGATTCCGCACGAAGGCTCTATGAACGCGCAGCGAAATGAAGTTTCTCTTTCTTTCAAGCTACGCACACCTCGCTCTGGATTCACACGCAGAGCGCGCTTCCGGCGGCGCTGAATTGCAAGTCGCGCTGCTAGCCAAAGAACTGGTCCAGCGCGGACATGAGGTGGTGATTGTCGGCGCGGAAGATGGGCAAGCAGACGGGCGCGCGCTTGATGGCGTGCGCATCCGGACAGGCGGAAAGTTTCACACTGGCGGTGCATTGGACACACTTTGCGCCCTGCCACGAGTGCTTCGGATCATTCGCGAGGAACAGCCTGACTATACTTGTGTGCTCGGCTGGACGGCGTGGCTCGGTTTTCTACTGCGCGCACGAAAACACACGAAGCTGGTCTACATTTGCGGCAGCGATGCGGAGGTAGATGGCGCGTATCGGCGTGCAAATCGAATGCGTGGATGGCTGTTCGAAAAAGGGATGTGTGGCGCAGATCAGCGGTTTGCGATGAGCGAGCGTCAGGCTGAGTTTATGCAAAAAGCCGGACTGAGTTGCGGGATGTATCGCAATCTCATTCTCCAGCGCAAAGAACCGCGCGCGTCCGTCAAGGATGTGGATTTTCTCTGGGTGTCGCGCTGCATCGGGCTGAAGCGTCCGCACCATTTTCTCGATCTCGCGGAGGCGCTGCCGTCTGCGCGTTTTGAAATGATCGCACCACCTGAAGATCGTGAACTTTTTCAAAGCGTCAGCACTCGCGCTGCGAAACTACCGAACGTCAAACTCCACGAGCACGTGCCGTATACAAAAGTGCAGCAATACTTCGACCGCGCTGAGGTTTTCGTGAATACGAGTGAGTTTGAAGGTTTTCCGAATACTTTCATCCAAGCCGGCCAGGGTGGGGCGACGATTCTTTCGTTGCTGGTGGATCCCGATGAATTACTGAGTGTCCATCAGGCGGGTCTGTGCGCGGCGGGTGACTGGCAGACGTTTCTCGAAGATGCGCGTGAACTTTTGGAGGACGAGGCGACGCGTTCTGAATTGCAACGGAAGGCTCAGTCTTTCGTAGGTGCATGGCACGATAACGATGCGAATGTCTCCGCATTTCTTGAGGGATTGCCGAAATGAAAACGCGCGTTCTCCATATCGTTGACAGCCTCGACCTCGGCGGCGCTCAAGTAGTCATCGAACAACTCGTCCGGCACACCGACCGTTCGCGTTTTTCACCAGCAGTGGTCGCATTACATGGACGCGGTGTGATGCGAGAACGCCTTACACGACTCGATGTGCCGGTGCTAACGCTCTCGCCGCACAAGTTTGTCCCACTTTATCTTCCGCGTCTGCTGTGGCTGCTGGCCACGCAGCGATACGACGTGGTGCATTGTCACCTTTTGTGGGCGAATCTTTTCGCCAAGCCACTGGCTGCGCTTTGCGGACGGCGCATCCGAATCAACCACGACCACTGCAACGACAAGCTGGTGCTTCCTGCTTTCCTGCGTGCGCTGGATCGGAAAGTTAACGCGCTCTCCACGCACATCATCGCCGTTTCGGAAAGCACCCGAACGCATTTGATCGAGCACGAACACATCGCCCCGGAACGTGTGACGACAATTCACAATGGCATTGATATTAATGCAAATCGCCCGCGCCCCGAGCAACGAGCCGCCGCCCGTGCGAAATTCGGCCTCGGCGAAAACCGCTTTGTCATCGGCGGATTGGGGCGGCTCACTTATCAAAAAAACTTCGCGTTGTTTCTCGATGTAGCCGCGGCCATCACCACCAAGCATCCGCAGGCTGAATTCATCATTGCAGGCACTGGACCCGACGAAACCGCGCTTCGTGCACAGGCAAAAAATCTCGGCATTGCAGTGAAGTTCACCGGCTACCTCGCCGACCCATCCGAGCTTTGGCCAGCACTCGACTGTTTCCTGCTGACCTCACGCTACGAAGGGCTGCCCATGACCATCCTGGAAGCAATGGCGAGTGGTGTGCCCATCGTCGCAAGCGATCTCGACGGGATGCGTGAAATTCTCCGCGATGGCGTGAACGCCCGACTTGTTTCGCCAAATGAAACTGGGCCTTTTGCATCAGCAGTCAGCGATTTTATAGAGCAACCGACTCTCGCCAGCCATCTCGCGGAAGACGCGCTCACGACAGTTCGGGCGCATTTCTCCGCTGAGACGATGACACGCAAAGTGGAGGAAATTTATCTCCGCTGCTTAGAAGGTCGAAAATAGGCAGCCACACAGTCGCGTGAGTGTTCGGGGAGTTTACATTTGCGCTAAAGCGCAGAGGGCGGCATCTTGCGCCCCCTTTTCAATATGACACTTACGGAAAAACTGCTCGCTCGCGCCAGTGGCAAGGCGCAAACATCACCCGGTGACAATGTCTGGGTCAACGTGGATGTCCTCATGACACATGACGTGTGCGGCCCAGGCACCATCGGCGTTTTTAAGCGCGAATTCGGCGCGGACGCGAAGGTGTGGAACCGCGAGAGCGTGGTAATCATCCCCGACCACTACATCTTCACGGCGGACTCGATGAGCAACCGCAACGTGGACATCTTGCGCGACTTTGTGCGCGAGCAGGGGCTGCCTTACTTTTACGACGTGATCGATGACCCGAACGGCTCGTGGAAATTTGACGCGTCGCGCGGTCAGCTCAAGCAGCAGTATGGCTCGCGCTATTCCGGCGTGTGCCACACTACGCTCGCTTGGAAAGGCCACACGCGTCCCGGCGAAGTGCTCGTGGGCACGGACTCGCACACCTGCATGGCGGGGGCGTTCAACCAATTTGCGACCGGCATCGGCAACACGGATGCGGGCTTCGTGCTCGGCACGGGCAAGATCCTGCTGAAGGTGCCGGAGACGATGCGCTTTTTCCTCGAAGGCCAGCTCTCACCCGGCGTGATGGCGAAGGATGTGATCCTGCACGTCATCGGCGACATCGGTTTCGACGGCGCGACTTACCGTGCAATGCAATGGGAAGGCCCCGGTGCTTCGCACATGGACATGGATGACCGCATGACGATCACCAACATGGCGATCGAGGCGGGCGGCAAAAACGGCATCTTTGCCTACGACGAGAAGTGCGGCGACTACGTCCGCGCGCGTGCGAAGGAAAGCGGCGTGAAGTCCACCTTCGAGCCCGTGCTCGCGGACAAGGATCAGCAGTTCGTCTTCGACAAGACGTATGACCTTTCCAAGCTGGAGCCGACGGTGGCGTGCCACCCCGACCCGGGCAATCGCAAGCTCGCGCGCGAGATGAAGGACGTGAAGCTCGACCGCGCTTACATCGGCTCATGCACAGGCGGAAAGACCAGCGACTTCCTCGCGTTCGCTCGTGTGGTGAAGGGGCAGAGCGTGAAGATTCACACCTTCGGCGTGCCCGCGACCACGAAGGTCGTGGCAGAGCTGAAGGAAGCGCAGATGGACGGCAAAAGTGTCTGGAGTATCCTCGAAGATGCCGGCGTGCAGATGACGGAAAACGCTTCGTGCGCCGCTTGCCTTGGCGGACCGCAGGATACGTTCGGACGCATGAATGAAAAGGCGCTCAAGTGCATCAGCGCGACGAACCGCAATTTCCCCGGCCGCATGGGCCACAAGGAATCGCAGGTTTTCCTCGCATCTCCATACACCGTCGCTGCCAGCG
>JBEIQV010000224.1:0-5684 GCA_040376335.1 Verrucomicrobiia bacterium
GCTGATAAATGCCGAACCGCCGAAGAGCATGATCATCGCCACCATGATGAGCCAGAACATCAGCTTCCTCCGGGCAAGAGGGTCGCGGATGATTCCTTTTGTCAGCAGCAGGATGGTGCGAAACACAGGTGGAGATTCGTCGGACGGGCTTCAGGCTTCAATACAACAAATAGCCAGCACGCGCCGCGCGGAACTTCTCCACGCCGGATTTCCATCCCGCGACGATGGAGCTTGGATTCACGTTTTTCTCGATGGCGGCGCGAATGTCTGTGCTGCCGTAAATTTTCCAGAAAATGTTATCCGCATTTTTGTAGCGTGCGAAAATGCTCCCGCTCCGTTCGCGCTGTGCCGCTGCTAGTAGATGCACATTGATCCCCGCGAGATTTACATCGCTCTTTGCGCTGAGGGTCAGGCGAGCGCCTGAGAATTCCTCCCGAGCATACGGCGCAGCCGAGATGCCAGCCTCGCGCAGTCGCGAGGTAAAAGCGGCACCGTCCGCACGATACATTCCCGCGATCTGAAATGGCTCATGTGTGCCGATTCCAACATCGAAGCCGGAGCCGTCCAGCGAGCCATAAATCCCCGTCGCTGCGTAATACGCCACCGACTGTGCACGCGGGATGTTTGGTGAAGTCTGCACCCAGCGCAGGCCCGTGTCGCTCCATGTCTGCTCGCGCGACCAGCCCTCCATCGGCACCACCGTGAGTTTGCAGCGCGCGCCGCACCAGCCCTTTGCATTCGCCATTTTTGCCAGCTCACCCGCAGTCATTCCGTGGACAAACGGCACCGGCAATTGCCCCACGAAACTGCGCCAACGTTCCTCGATCCCCGGTCCCTCCACGCGCACGCCGCCTAGCGGATTCGGGCGATCCAACACCACAAACTCCACGCCATTTTCTCCACAAGCCTCCATGCACTTCACCATCGTCGAGATATACGTGTAACAACGCACGCCGATGTCCTGCATGTCATACACCAACACGTCCACGCCCTTGAGCATCTCCGCAGTCGGCTTCCGCGTCGGGCCGTATAAAGAACACAATTCCAAGCCCGTCACAGAATCACGTCTGGTAGCCACATATTTTCCGGCAAGCACCGTTCCATCAATCCCGTGCTCCGGCGAAAACAGCATCGCGAGTTTCACATTTTTCTTCAGCACCACACGGGTTTTCGTCCCTGCTGAATTTACACCTGTTTGATTTGTCACCAACCCAACACGTTTTCCGGCCAGCGGCGCGAACCCCTGTGCTTCGAGCACATCAATTCCCAGCCGCACAGCAGCGTGTGTGTTTGTGGTGAAGGCGACGACAAGAGCGAAGAAGGCAATGCGCAGTAACATGGTCGGAGCGATTAACACTCACCGCACGATCTCACAAGCTGGCACTCACAATATATCCTCGGGCTTTTGCGGCTCCCCGTGCCCTTTTGCGTGCATTTGCGCCAGCCCGCTCCGGACGTAGCCGAGTCCGCTCACGAGCGTGAAGAAGCCCGCCACGACCACTGGCATATCCAGAAATGCGACATCCACACCAATGACTCTTGTCTTCCAGGTATTTGTGGTGAGCAGCATCGCAAAACCAATCGCCACCATCTGCGCCACTGTAGAGGTTTTTCCCATCCAGCTCGGGCTGATTTTAAATTCCTCATTCAGCACTCGAAAGATCACCGCGCCGATGACGATGACCGCATCACGCGCAATCACCAGCACCGGAAACCACACGGGGAATTCATACTGCCAGTTGCTCACGCTGAGCGTAATGATGCCCGCCAGCAGCAGCCCCTTATCTGCGATGGGATCGAGGATGACGCCCAGTTTGCTCATCTGATTATATCGCCGTGCGATGTAGCCATCCACGCCATCGCTCGCCGCTGCAATTACGAATACGACAATCGCCGCCCAGCGCATCGTTTCGTCTGGCGCGCCGTGTGCCACGCTCCGCCCGTAATACAGCGCCATCATCACGAAAACCGGGATGAGGCAGATGCGAGCGATGGTGATCTTATTGGGAGTTGTCACGCGGTGTTCGTGTGAAAATGCCAGCCAGCAGGGAAACAAGCAAGCCGCGCAGCTTCACGAGCAGTGTAAATTGATTTTGCCAGCGCATAAGCCCCTGCTTAGGGTTCCGTAAAACACACCCACCACCATGATTGAACTTGAGGTCTATGCAGCAGGTGTCCGCAATCTGGAGAAAATCCTGGAGCTGGATCACGAACTCGAAACGATACCCGGGCTGCACTACAAAGTAGATAGCAACCACGATATCGTTTATATGGAGTTCGATTCGCCGACATTCACGCTCACGGAGTTGAAAAGCATTTTCACCAAGCTCGGGCTGTCCGCAAAAATTGTGGGAACGATTCCGCAGGAGTTGAATCCCAAGAAGTCCAAAACCCAGCCCATCACGCTGCCCGCCTAGGCCGGCGATTGCACAGCACTGGCTTCGATTCTCCAGCGCCTGTTCGCCACGCGATGCAAAATATACTCACTAAAATAGGCCGCGCGGCTCTAGCGATCCTTGCGTATATCGGCGAAGTCGCACAGCTTGCCATGGAGAGTTTCCTCTCGATTTTTTCCATGCACGTGCGCTGGCGGCTAGTGATGCGCCATATCGTGGAAATAGGTGCGCGCTCGCAGATGGTGGTCATTGTTACCGGCGCATTCACAGGCGCAGTATTTTCGGCGCAGCTCTACTTTCAGCTACAACGCCTCGGCATGGCTTCAACAGTCGGCTCCGTCACTGCCGTTGCCATGTTCCGTGAACTCGGCCCTGCGCTCGCCGGCCTCATGGTCGCCGGGCGTGTCGGTGCATCCATCGCGGCGGAAATCGGCACCATGAAAGTCACTGAGCAGGTGGATGCGTTGCGGTCGATAGGCGTGCATCCTGTGGACTACCTCGTCGTTCCGCGCGTCGCTGCGATGATGATTTCCATGCCCCTGCTCGTCGCCGAGTGCTGCGCTTTCAGCGTGCTGAGCGCAAACTACGTCGCGCTGAAAGTGCTCGGAATTGCCGAGGCCGGCTACATGCGAAATCTAATTTTCTATGTCGGTCTTTTCGACATCTACAAAGCACTCATCAAGGGTTTCGTATTCGGCCTCATCATCGTTTTCGTCGCCTGTCGCGAGGGGTTGCGCACAGAAAACGGCGCAGCGGGTGTTGGTCGCGCACCAACTGAGGCCGTTGTCATTTCATCACTCGCGATTCTTGCGGTGAACTTCATCCTCACCTTCGCGCTGAACATAATCTTCCCAGCAAGCTAATGATCGAAACACGCGAAATCACAAAGAGCTTTGGCAACAAGGCCGTTCTGCGCGGTGTAAGTCTTTCTGTGCAGAATGGCGAAACGCTCGTCGTTCTCGGGCGCTCAGGCTGCGGCAAGAGCGTCATCCTAAAACACCTTATCGGTCTTATAAAGCCGGACAGCGGCGAGGTGTTTGTGGACGGCGAACCCGTCACCGGCTTGGCGGAACGCGAACTGACCAGCGTGCGACGGAAGATCGGGATGCTTTTCCAAAGCGCGGCACTTTTCGACTCGATGAGCGTCGAGGAAAACCTTGCCTTTCCATTGCAAGAGCAGGGCATCCGCGACTTGAAAGTGATCAACGAGCGCGTGGCCGAAGCGCTGGAAATGGTGGACCTGCCCGGCGAGCAAAAAAAGGCCCCCAGCGATCTCAGCGGCGGTATGAGAAAGCGCGTGGGCCTCGCACGCACCATTATCGGAAAACCGCGCTGCATCCTCTACGACGAACCCACCACCGGTCTCGATCCCATCACCAGCGACAGCATCAATCACTTAATTCGCCGCTTGCAGCGCAGGCTCGGCGTCACTTCCATAGTCGTCACGCACGACATGAAGACCGCATTTCACTGCGCAGACCGCGTCGCATTTCTCCACGAGGGGCGTGTGCATTTCTTCGGCCCGCCCGATGAAATGCGTGCGAGCAAGGATACGGAAATCATGAATTTCATCGAAGGCCACAGCGGCGACACAGACACCTAAACACATGAACGAACAATATCGCGGAACCGAATGGAAAGTGGGGCTCTTTATCCTCATCGGCATCGTCATCATCGCCGTTCTTTCCGTCAAATTTGGCAAACTCGGGCAAGGGCTCGACAAGTTTTACACGCTCAATGCGGAATTCCCTAACGCCAGCGGTCTGCTCAAAGGCGGCGACGTGCTGATGTTCGGCGCTCGCGTCGGCTTCGCAGACCAGGCACCGGCACTTGTCGAGGGCCGCTACGCTGTCACCGTTCCTCTGCGCGTTCGGGCAGGTGTGAAAGTCCCCAAGGGCGCAGTCTTCATCATCGGATCCTCGGGGATGATGGGCGACTCCTACGTTTCTATCGAACTGCCGCCGAATCCCGATATGAACAACCTTTTTCAGGACGGCGATAATGTCGTCGGCTCACGTATCAAAGGGCTCACCGAACTCACTGCCGAAAGCGGCAGCGTCATTGAGGAAATGAAGAAGCGCTTGGAGGAATTGCAAAAACCCATCGCAGATGTGCGCGAGCAATTACTCGGGCCGAAGAATCTCAAAAATCTCGAAGAGAGCATCACCAATTTCCGCGATACCACCATAAATCTTAAGCAAACATCGAAGGGCCTTGATGAGGTCGTTACCAAAGCCAGAGAAGCCGCCGAAACACTCAAAGAGGCCATGGATACGGCGAAGGCCGCGATGGGCAAAGTGGACGGCGTTGTTGTTAAAGTGGATGGTGCCGCCACTGATTTAAAAAATGCACTCGTGGACATTCACAAGGCAGCAGAGACCGCGACCAAGGCGCTCGACTCGGCAAAAAACCTTTTCAACAAAGCCAACAGCGGCAAAGGCGCACTCGGGATGCTCATTGGCGATCAGGAGACAGCGAACGATCTGAAAGCCCTCATCCGCAATCTCCGCGAGCACGGCGTCCTTTGGTATAAAAACAAGGAGAAGTAGGCACTGCTGCGTAGAAACTCCCTTGCAGCAATGGCCTGACCATTGCTCATTAGTAGCCAATTCATGAACAACGGCCCAACTATCAATCTACTCCGAGCACTTTTCGTCATTTTTGGTGCGTTTTTGGGTAGCGAAATCGGCTACTACTATTGGGATGCGCCTCGTCTCGGTATTTGTGGGGGCGTTTTGTTCGGCCTAGTTGTGGTCCTCGCAGATCGCCTGCTCAAAGGATTCACGTTGCGGATGTTTTCCTGCGCCACGTTCGGCCTGCTGCTGGGCTTCATTGCATCGCGTCTACTGCTCGGCTCCGAACTTCTGAAACACAACAAGCCCGACGTTCAGTGGCTCGTCGGCCTCGGCATCCACGCGACATTCAGCTATCTCGGCATGATGCTCGCCGTCCGCAGTAACCGTGACGAATTCGCACTCATCATCCCCTTCGTCCGCTTCCGCGCAGAGCAGGAGCCAGAAACACCTATCCTCGTGGACTCCAATATCATCCTCGATGGTCGTCTCACCGAGATTGCCGCCACCGGTTTCCTGCGCGGCTCCTTTGTCGTTCCCAGCTTCGTTCTAGACGAGCTACAAGTCCTCGCCGACTCCGCCGACTCCGCCAAACGCGAAAAAGGCCGTCTCGCCCTCGCCCGTATGCAGGAAATGCGGCGCAACCCGGCACTGAACCTCACCATCCACAAAGGCAGCATAGACACTTTCGGCGCTGTGGACACCAAGCTCGTCC
>JBEIQV010000377.1:0-2673 GCA_040376335.1 Verrucomicrobiia bacterium
AGAAACTGCTCGGCGTGCCAATCAGCACGGACTACGAAAAGGCGAAGGATATGTTTGAGGAAATCGTGAAGCGTGCACCATTTCACAAACTCGCGCCTCTCGCGCAATTCAACGTAGGGCAGGCGCTGGAAAAGGCCGGCAAGCCCTCGGAGGCACTCAGCGCGTATCAGGAAGTCATCACGCGCTATCCCGGCGATGCCATTGCTGACGACGCACAATATCAAATGGGCTACGTGCAATTTCATGCAGCCCAAGACGGGAGCTATGATCAATCGGCCAAACTGAAAGCACGCGAGTCCTTCGAGGATTTCGTGAACCGCTACCCGACCAGCGAAAAAGTCGCGCAGGCCAAACAGAATATTCAGGCACTCAGTGGTAGCGACGTAAAAGGCACGCTCGAAGTCGCACGTTATTACGACAAAACGAAAAACTACAAAGCTGCCGTCGTTTACTACAACGAGGTCATTCGTAACGCACCCGGCAGCACCGAGAGTGGTCTGGCAAAAAAGCGGATTGATGAATTGAAGAGCCTCGTTGGAGTGGATGCCTTACGCTCCGGGCCCGAGCGTGCGCAAGGCGGAGACACCGCACTCGCACGTCGCCGCGCACAGGCACTCGTGGACGTGGCGAGCCGCCCGGATTTCAACGGCCCGCCGATTAGCTATCCATACCCGACACTGAACGGACGCCCCGCAATGCGCACCACGCCTCTCGGCCCCATCGTCGAGCCAGCACTCCCCACCGGCGATCCATTGCAAACCGCGCCCGGCACACAACCAACAGTGCCAGCGAGCGGCGATCCACTCATTCCACCCACTCTCCCACCACCACCCGCTGAAGGAGCCAAGCCTGCTGAGGCAACCAAAGACGACGCGGTAAAAACTGCTCCCGCAACAGTGGACACCGATAAAACCAAGGAGCAGAAAAACAAATGAGGTTCACGTTTTCCCTCTTGCTCGGCATCATTACACTCACGTTTAGTGGATGCGCAGGCTACACAGTCCGGCCAATCAAGCCTAAGCCGATGAAACAAGTTCGTCGGATTTGCGTAAAGAATTTCGAGAACGATACGCTGGAACCGCGTGTGAGTGCTCTCCTTGCGAACGCTGTCATCCGGCAGATGCAGCAAGATGGCACTTACGAAGTCACCGATGAGGCGCACGCCGATGCAGTCCTCGATGCAAAACTCGAACTAATTCAAAGACGCCCAGCCCGTTCGCTTCGTGGAAATGTCCTTCAAACCCGCGAGTATCTTCTCGCTCTTCGAGCACGTTACACAGTCACGCAGACCAATACAGGTGTGGTGCTCGACAGCCGAAGCGCCAATTCAAGCACGAGCTTTTTCGTCAGCAGTCCCAATCTGCTTACTGCGGATTCGAATCAGGACGAACGTCAAGCACTACCACTTGCCGCCGAGGAACTCGCGACACGCATCGTTAGCCTCATAAGCGAAGGCTGGTAAACAGCTGATGCTCTTTCTCGTCGCCACACCCATCGGGAACCTCGGTGACATCACCCATCGGGCGCTGGAAGTATTGCGCACCGTGGATTTGATCGCCTGCGAAGACACACGTCATAGCGGACATCTCCTACGCCATTTCGAGATACAAAAGCCGCTTGTCAGCTACCACGAACACAACGAAGCACGACGCACGGCAGAACTCATTGAGCAACTAGTGGCTGGGAAAAAAATTGCGGTCATCAGTGACGCAGGCCTGCCCGGAATCAGCGACCCCGGTCATCGCCTGTTGCGCGCCTGCCAGCAACGCGGCGTTCCATACACAATCCTCCCTGGCCCAAGCGCCGTGCTCACGGCTCTCATCGGATCGGGATTTGAAGCAGAGCGCTTTTTTTACGGCGGCTTCTTTCCTGTGAAGAGCGGCGGGCGCGAACGCGAACTTCGCGCAGCGGCTGAGCGTAGCGAAACAAGTGTCTTCTTCGAATCACCCCACCGTCTCATCAAAACACTCACTGCAGCAATCCCCCTGCTACCCACGCGCCAGATTTGCGTCGCGCGTGAGTTGACAAAAACCTTCGAGGAATACCGGCGGGGAACGCCCGCTGAATTACTCACTCACTACACTACACACCCTCCGAAAGGCGAAATCGTCATCGTTATCTCAGGCAGTGACTCCGTGGACTCCCGGGAGTAGCAACCGAACGCACGCTCGACTCCGGCGACTTCACCAGTTGCAATCCCCCCATTCCAAGAATGCACCGCTTCTTATTGGTTTTCGTTTTGGCGATACTTGCATCGTGCTCCGACCCACGAGAACAAGCAAAGATTCGTCTAAAGGGAGTGGACAAACAGGCGCTCCGACTTGATGCCGCCAGACTTTACAAACAAATCTACGCCGCCCCTGGCTCTGATTTCCTCACAATCAAACAATCACAATGGCCCGAATCTTTCAGCGCATTCAAACCCGTCAACATCAGCTGTCATCGCGACGGGTTTTCCATCGCGCTCACTGACGACTCCATCTATGAGACCGGCCTGCACATCCAGCCGAACGGAATCACAACCCCACCCGGCGCTGGTTCCGTAAAATACGAGCGCCTAGAAGAAGGCATCTACTGGTATTCCTTCAAAAAGTAAAAGCCCCGTCCAAAATGGACGGGGCTCTTAAGAGTTGTTGGTTCGTTTAGTTTGCCGAGGCTTCAGGTAGCACATTG
>JBEIQV010000350.1:0-3090 GCA_040376335.1 Verrucomicrobiia bacterium
CCCCTCCGCGAAATGCTCGACCGCCGCGAATTCCGTGGACGCATCCACCGCCAGCCCGGCGGCACCTTCAGCGCCAACTTCTCCGGCCTCCCCCTCCCCGCCATCCTCCCGTTTTTCAAAACACGGCCCGTCATCGTCACCGGACTCACCCTCGACGGCGTGGACATCCCCGACCTCTCCATGCTTCAAGGCATGAAACTCACTCAGCTCTCGTTGAAAGGCTGCAAAAATATCCCCGACCTCGCTCCACTCGCAGGCATGAGCCTCCAGCGCCTCAACCTCAGCGGCACCGCCATCCGCGATCTCACTCCCCTCGCCAACATGCCCCTCGTCGAACTCATCCTCACCGATTGCACCAAACTCACCGACCTCACACCGCTCCGCGAAACCCGCCACCTCGAAACACTCCTCCTCCCCTCACAGGCGCGCGAAATTGGTTTTCTCCGAAACATCAAAAGTCTGAAATACCTCAGCTACCGCGACCTCACCCAGCCCGCCGCCGACTTCTGGAAGGAACGCGACGCCAAGTCCCAGTCATCGCGCTGAGGAAGCGCAGATGTGAGGTTTCGTTTTTCAAAACTTCCCTATGACCGGCGCGCTGTGTTGATTATTGTGCAATGACATCGCACCTACCCACACGTTCCATTGGAGATCATTTGAATCTGCGCCCCCGGTCGCCTATGAAAGGAGCGCGGCGTTATGTGCCGTTCGCGCTGGCGGCGATGATAGGCGTGGCGCGAGTTGCTCTGGCTGTCGAACCACCAGCGGTGGAACCGAATCCTTCTTCGGAATTCCGCAGCCCGGAGGAGGAGTTGAAGACGATTAAGCTGCCGCCCGGCTATCGTCTGGAACTGGTGGCGAGCGAGCCGATGATCAAGGAGCCGGTGACGCTGGCGTGGGATGGAAATGGCCGGATGTTCGTCGCTGAAATGCGCACTTATATGCAGGACGCGAACGGCACAAAAGAGAATGAGCCGACAAGCTGCGTGACGATGCTGACCGACGCCAATGGCGATGGGAAAATGGATAAGGCGTCCGTTTTCGTGGACAAGCTGGTGCTGCCGCGCCTGCTCCTGCCGCTCGATGGCCGTGTGATTATCGGCGAGACATACAAGGATCAGCTTTACAGCTACCGCGACACGAACCGCGATGGCGTGGCGGATGAAAAGACGCTCGTTTACCAGGGTGGCGCTATCAAAGTGCAGGGCAACCTTGAACATCAGGACAGCGGATTGATGTGGAATCTGGACAACTGGATTTACACAGCGATGAGCTGGCAGCGTCTGCGCTTTACGCGAGGCGCGATGGAGGCGGAGCCGAGCTTTAAGCATTTCGCGCAATGGGGAATTACACAGGATGACATGGGCCGGATGTATTACTCCTCAGCCGGCATGGAGCAGCCTGCGTATGGATTTCAGATGCAGCGCGCATACGGAAATCTGACACTCAAAGGCGATCTCTCGCCAAATTTCCAAGAGCCATGGCCGATCATCGCGACGCCCGACGTGCAGGGTGGCCCGGGGCGCAATCGCCCGGACAAGACGCTAAATCATTTCACCGCCTCGTGCGGTCAGACGATCTATCGGGGCGATAATTTGCCGAAGGAACTCTACGGCGATCTGTTCATCTGCGAGCCAGTCGGGCGCCTCATCCGCCGCGCGAAAGTCAGCAATGTGGATGGAAAAATCATGCTCGCGAATGCTTACGACGCGGAGAAGAAGGAGTTCATCGCGTCGAGCGACCGCAATTTCCGCCCGGTCCACATGGCGACTGGGCCGGACGGCTGCCTCTACATCGTGGATATGTATCGCGGCATCATCCAGGAGGGCGCGTGGGTGAAAGGCTATCTGCGCGAACGCATCCTCGAAGCCGGGCTGGACAAGAACATCGGACGCGGGCGCATCTGGCGCGTGGTAGGCCCCGGCACGAAGAAAACTGTCGCGCCGAAAATGCTCGATGAAAAACCCGCGCAGCTCGTCGTTCATCTTTCCCATCCGAATGGTTGGTGGCGCGACACCGCGCAGAAGCTGCTCGTTTTAAAACGCGACTTGTCCGTGGTCCCTGCGCTGAAAGCACTCGCGCGCACCGGCAAGGAGCCGCTGGGCCGAATGCACGCGCTCTGGACGCTGGAGGGGATGGACGTGATTGATGGCGATTTGCTCGGCGAAAAACTGAGCGACACCGACCCACGCGTGCGCATGGCGGCCCTCCGCACCGGCGAGCGCTTACTGAAAAATGGCGATGATAAATTCCTCGCGAAAATCGCACCGCTCGCCGCCGATCCCGATGCCAATGTCGTGGCGCAGGTGGTTCTCAGCGCAAGCTTCACCCCGGCGAAAGATCAGGCGGTTGCGATTATCGAGAAGGCAAAAACCGCGAAGGTCGCGCCCGACATTCTCGAAGCCTACGTGAAAAACAGCATGGGCCGTTTGAACGGACGCAAAGAGGTCGCGCTTTCCAAGGGTGCCCTGACCTACCAGTCACTCTGCATCAGTTGCCACGGTGCCGACGGCAAGGGCGTGGACGCAGGTAAGGACAAAATCGCCCCGCCGCTCGCCGGATCTGCCATCGTCAACGGCAATAAAGATACGGTGATCAAAATCGTGCTCCGCGGCCTGACTGGGCCGATTGATGGTAAAAATTACGTCGGCCAAATCATGGTCCCCATGGCGCAGGAGTCCGACGAGTGGGTGGCCGATGTTTTGACCGAAGTCCGCAAATCCTGGGGCAACACCGGCGACGCCGTCACGCCCGCCGAAGTCGCCAAAGTCCGTGCCGCCACTGCAAACGTGAAAGAGCCTTATACGATGGAGAAATTGCTCGGCAAGTAAGCCGCCCAGCTTCCTTTTCCAACGATAGCGCACAAAAAAGAAAGGTGCCGCCAGCGAGGTAATCGCCGACGGCACCTTTTGTGATATTTGGGTTTAGGTCTGTTAGTTTGAGCGACGGACGGTGCTGGTGCGTGTGCCGCCGACGTCGGAGGTCACCGTGACGCTGCCGGGGTTCGAGGTCACGCCGTTGACGGTGAGTGTGTAGCGACCGAGTGAGACATTGTAGGTCATCACTCCGTAGCCGGCGACGGTGAGCGAA
>JBEIQV010000401.1:0-2202 GCA_040376335.1 Verrucomicrobiia bacterium
ACGTGAAAAGGTGTTTCGGATGTTGGAACCATGAGACCTGTCATACGCGGTAAATTTGGCGGTGGCTTGGGCTGCGAAGATTTCTCCGCCAGAACCTGCCCCTGCTTTTCGATTTTGATCCAAATGTTTCCAATCATTCCTTGATTCAGCGGTTTGCCGCCCGAGACGCGGTCAAGGGAGCGCGGGGAAATATACATCACTGAAAAGCGGTTCCTCCCCTTGGGGATATTCACATGGGTGACTTCGCCTGGGAGCAGCTTTCCGTTGATTTCCGCGAGGTATTGAATGGTCAGCTCATCCACCATCTCAACGCCCTCCACGTCAAACTCCACCTCGATCTCGAACCATTTGAGATACTCGGCCCGTTTGAGCGGTCCTCCATTGAGACTGAACTCCGGCGAAGAGATCACCGACGGCAGAATCTTGTCAATTTTCACATTCTTCGCCGTGATGGGCACCTGCACTTGGGCAGACAAAGGAAGCGTGAGAATGGTGACCGCTGCGAAGATTGTGGAGAAAATTTTCATGGCGCCGAGGGCAGTTTGGGTAATTACTTTTTTCGTAGGAGCGAGTCAGTCGTTTCTTTTTTACGAAGGACGTGAATATGGGAAGAAAAAATTGCTAAGGTCACAAAGTTTTTAGCTAAGGGGCGTTTGGTGCACGGCGAAAATATTCACGTGATGCGGATGCTATCCTTCAAATTCTGCACTTAGTTTCAGCCCGTTTTTCGTATCGAGAGCGAGTGCTTTCAACGTAGGTAAAAACGCACGCATGGAGAACGTCTTCCCGTCGAGTAATGCAAGTTTCGGACGGAGTGCGCCTGCAGCGAGATTCGCGATCATTCCATCGCCAGTGCATGTCAGTGCTCCCAAGCGCACTTCGAGATCATCGGTGATTTCGACGCGAGCGGTGATGGTGAGTGTCGCGGTGAAAAACATGGCTTTCGCCGTTGCTGTTGCGCGCAGAGCAAGCGCCCGAGAGCTTTCCGCCGTGAGAGCGATGCTCACGCTTTCCGCCTCTGCGCCTTGTTTTTCCGCTGCACTGCGCACCAAAACCAGCAGTGCGTTTTCGAGTTCTGCCGTGGTGGCGGAAATATCGAGCGCCCCTTTTCCACTGCGGATCAAAGCGGGGGCGGACGAAAAAACCGCATCTTCGGCTTGAAGTGAGAGCGTCAATGGCAGCGATTCAAAATACGCGGGAGTGGCGTTCGCTTTCACCATGCGCGCAAAAAAGGCAGGCGCGCCGTTTGCCGTCGTATCTGGCAGGTTCATCCCACGATTGAAACGGGCACCGGTGAGGTCGAGCCGCAGTTCACTGAGATTCGGAAAATCCCCATCGTATGAAATGGCACGCTCATCAAGCCCCAGCGGAGGGAGCATGGCTGTAATGGTCGAAAGCGCGTTTGGCATCGCAGCACTTGCCTATTTCCCGGGCACAATGTCCATCGCTGAATCTACAATTACCACAATCGCGCGTTGACACTGTATTCCCAATGCGGCATTTAGCGGGCCAATTTCAGCGATACCCTCACCGCTATTTGTTAATAGCCCAACCACAGCGCCATGTCTGATCACAACTTGATGACCGTAAAGGAAACCGCAGCCTATCTGCGCATTCCGCTGCCCACGGTTTACTATCTTGTCCAACGCGGGCAGCTTCCCGCCGTGCAGATTGGCGGTCGCTGGCGTGTGAAGCGCGACTTGATTGACCGCGACGTGCTGCGAAACCAAGAGGAGCAGAGTGGTGCGCCTACAGTGCTCGTGGTGGATGACGATACAGGCATTCAGAGCATGTTTAAGCTCTTTTTGAAAAAGCAGGGATACACCCGCATCGTCGTCGGCACCGGCAGAGAAGCCCTCTCTGCTTTGAATAAACAAAAATTCGACCTCTGCTTTCTCGATCTCCAGTTGCCCGACATCACCGGCGACGAAATCTACAAGCAAGCCAAGGCGCTTCACCCCGAGATGCCCATCGTCATCATCACCGGCTATCCGGACAGCCAGATGCTCGACAACATTTTGAAACACGGCCCAGTCACTGTTTTGAAAAAGCCCCTCCAAGTCGAACTGCTCCAGCAAGCGCTGAGGATGCTTGGTCACGAAGTGAAGGCTAAAGCCGCCTAGGCATAGTTCACAGCTTTCGGCGCGTGTTTTAAAGCCGCCTCCACATCGTCGCGAGCGCCATGCTCCATTGGTATTTGCG
>JBEIQV010000034.1:0-17229 GCA_040376335.1 Verrucomicrobiia bacterium
GCGTTGATTTCGCCGTCGTCAAATTGACCGTTTTTATTCGTATCGAACGTCTTGATGTTCATAGCGGACGCGAATGCCTCTTTGAGCGTCTTGATCTCATCATCCTCAAGAACTCCATTTTTATTCGTGTCGAGTGACCTGATGACCGCGGTGCTTGTGAAATATTCCCTCAGCGCCTGGCTCTCCGCGCCATTGATCTGGCCATTCCCGTCCTTATCAAAGGCCTTGGCAGTCGCGAGCGGATCGGTGGCGACCGCCGGGTCTGCTGCGAAGATAGGGACCGAGAAGGCGGTCACGAGAATTATGCTGAGTGTTTTCATGTGCGTTTGCATAGGCATGTCGAATGAATCGCACACGCAGCGAATTTCACAGCTAGAAAACTGACCTGAGGCTGCCAAGCCTCTCGACTAGGCCGCTGGATCTTTCTTTTTGCCTTTGCCTTTTCCTGCGCCCTTTCCGCCAGCCTTGCCTTTGCCGCGGTTGCCCATCTTAGCGTTCAGCGCGGTGATTTCGTCGTCGTCAATCTGCCCGTTGGCATTTTTGTCGAGAGCCTTGAGGTCAGCGTTGCCGGCGAGCGCGTCCTTGAGCGCTTGGACTTCGCTACCGTCAATCTGACCGTTTTTGTCGCTATCAAAGCCCTTCGTAGCTTTCATGCACGCGCGGCCACACTGCTTTGCTTTTCCCTCTTTAGCTGCCTTGCCGCCTTTGCCTGCGGCAAAAGTGGGTGCGGTGAGTGCGATTGCGACGGCGAGAATGAGACTGAGTTTTTTCATATTAATGTTTTTGTGTGATTGGTTACGCCGGTGAAATAGCGCTCGATTAAAAATTTAGGACAACCTGCCGCAAAAATATTTACCAAGCGTTTAGCTTCGTGCGCCGAGTTTCCACAGATGTTTTTCCGAGCGGATATAGAACGCACCATCCGTCACGACTGGCGACGCCAAGGTCGCCTCGCCGAGTTCGTTCTTCGACAACACCTCGAACTTCCCCCCCGGTTTCAGCACCGTCGTCGTGCCGGTTTCGTTGAGAAAATACACACGCCCCTCGGCTAGAACGGGAGAGGCGGAGTAGTTGCCACCGAGTCGTTCGCTCCAATGCACATCGCCGGTGCGGGCATCGGCACACGTTGCGATTCCCGCATCGGACACGAAATAAAGTTCGTCGCCGACAACAATCGTGGACGCACTCAGCGGCGCGCCTTTTTTGATCGTCCAATCAATGTTCGTCGCAGTGGCATCGCCTTTCGCGCCTTCGGGGCGAACCGCGATCAGATTCGCAATATCGAAGCCCGTCGCGATGAAAAGCAGCCCGTGCGCAAACACCGGGCGCGGCACCAGCGAGTAGCCTTCTCCGTAGGCAACACGCCAGATTTCGTGCCCGTCCTTCGGATCGTAAGCGCCGACAAATCCGCTGCCGGGGAGAATGATCTGCGTGGTGCCGCCGAGCGAAATGGGCAGCGGCGTGCAAAAGGAGAACGTCTTCTTCGCGGTCGTGTTGCGCGGCGTTTTCCAACGCACATTTCCAGTGGCCGCATCGAGCGCGACGACGAACGGTTCCTTCGCGCCATCGCAACTAAAGATGAGCGCATCACCAACCAGCGCAGGCGAACCGCCGTTGCCATGCATAGGCGGATACTTCAGCCCGTTTTGCTTCCACACGACTTTGCCCGCGAGATCCAGCGCCGCAGCTCCCATGTGGCCAAAGTGAACGTAGAGCCTGTCATCCGTCACGATGGGCGTGGGGCTGGCGAGCGAGTTTTTGCGATGGATCGATCCCGTCGTCGCTGCGTCAGGATTAAAAACCACCGTGTCCCAAAGCGTGCGCCCATCCTTCGCATCGAGACACATCGCGTGCAAAGTCACGTCGCCCTGTCCCGGCTCACCCACGGCGGAAGTGAGATACAGCCGTCCCTTCGACAACACCGGCGACGACCATCCCTTCCCCCCTAGTTCCACTTTCCATGTTACGCCTTCCGTCGCACTCCACTTCTGCGGCACGTTCGTCGCAGCGGAAATCCCCTGCCCTCCCGCTCCGCGAAACTGCGGCCATTCCGTTTCCGCAGCAAAGGCATTGGTGGCCGCGAGAATGATGGAGAGGAAGGTAGTGCGTGCAGTCATACCCAGCGAGCTAGCCGAGCGCGCCGAGGAATGGAAGAGATATGAATCTTCGCACGCTCCGTGAACATCCGCGCAACTCCGTGGTCATACCCACCCCGCACACGCGCGCCTTTGCATCCACACTCATCCGCGTGTATCTGCGATTCCGAATCCACCACATGAAACCGTGCATCTTCCTCCTCGCCCTCTGCCTCTCCTGCGCGGCGGCGGAATATGCCGCGTTTGAAAAATCCCCGCACGACTACTGGACTCGCCCGCTCACCGACCGCTTCACGCGCATCAAAGCCGACCTCGAAAGCGGACGCCTCGCGCTCGACACCACCAGCGAACGCGCCTGCCTCCTCAGCCTGCTCAAAGCCCTCGACGTGCCCGCCTCCTCGCAGATGCTCGTCTTTTCCACCACCAGCCTCCAACTCCGCTTCATCACTCCGCAAAACCCACGCGCCCTCTTTTTCAGCGAAGACCTCTACATCGGCTACATCCCCGGCGCCCGCATCGAAATCGTCTCCCTCGATCCCGCGCTCGGCGGCATCTATTACATCTTCGACCTGCCTCTCGCCGGACAACCCGTCCGCGTCGAGCGCTCCGACCGCTGCATGAATTGCCACGCCAAGGAAGACACCGGCGACGTGCCCGGCCTTGTCGTCAAATCCGTCCTCCCCAGCCCAGCCGGTGGCAGCGTCACCGCCTATCGCATCGGGAAAAGCGGACACAGCATCCCCTTCGCCGACCGCTTCGGCGGCTGGTATCTCACCGGCAAACACAACATCGCCCAGCACTGGGGCAACGCCATCGGGCGCTACAACTCCGGTGTCCTGCAAAAAATCCCCATCGAGCCCGGCAAACACTTCGACTTCGCCCGCTACCCCGCCGCCACCAGCGACATCCTCCCCCAACTCCTCCACGAGCACCAAGTCGGCTTCGTCAACCGCGTCGTCGAAGCCACCTACCTCACCCGCACCCACCTCGCAGCCAGCGGCGGAAATCTCACACCGCAGCAGAGCACCGAGTTGGATGAAAAAGCCCGCGCCATCACCCGCTACATCCTCTTCGCCGACGAAGTCCCCCTCCCCGCTGGCGGCATCGAGGGCGACGCCACCTTTCGCGCCGACTTCGCCCGCAACCGCCGCCCCGCCAAAGACGGCACCTCCCTCAAAGACCTCGACCTCCACACCCGCCTCCTCCGCCACCGTTGCAGCTACATGATCTACAGCGCCGTCTTCACCGGCCTCCCGCCCGAGATGAAACAACGCATCCACCGCCACCTCGCCACCGCCCTCAGCGAAACCAAACCCGCCCCCGAATACGCCTACCTCCCCGCCCCCGAAAAACGCGCCATCCGCACCATCCTCCAAGCCACCCTCCCCGACTTCCCATAGGAGTTTAGTCTTAATGAAAAAAATCGAGGCGCGCGTTATAACACGGGACGCCCAGCACGACGCTGCGGATGATTCGGAAGGACGAGAACGTCTATTCGGTCGAGGTATCTTTTGTCCTGCTGAGTAAAACGACGGACGGCTTCACGATCTGTGAGCTGCACTACGAAGGCACTGCCGTTCCAAAAGCAAAAGCAGGCAAGTAGGCGTTCCACTCTCGGTTTGCCAACGAAACTCTGACCCGCTCTCATCCCTCCTATGTCAACACCCCTGCGGAATAATACCAGCTACGCTTTGCTATGCGCATCCAGTGAACGAAGCCCATGAACAAATACAGAACGGCGCTCATTCTGAAGTTCGCGGCAGGCATTCTGTCCGTGTTTGTTGTCGGCTGCATCGCAATTGTGGCGCTCGCACTTTGGGACCATCGCGAGCGTCGCGTCACGCTTAATACCGACGGCGCTTCGCCGCTCAACGAGTCCCAAGCCATCGAGCTTTCACGCGAGGTATTAAAGCGAGTCGGAGAGGACGCGAGTTTGTTCGAACCAGCATTCTACGACCACGCCGACCACACTAAGTTCTTTGCTCGCAATGCTGACACACCGACTAGGGGCTATGTGCTTTGGCACTCACTCGGCGACCCGCGCTGCTGGAATTTCATCGTGCTGATGGAACAGGTCGCCAGCGAAGTCCACTGTGAAGTCGCACGAGGCGAATGAAGCGAACCGTCATTATCACCGCGTTGCTCGTGGCGCTCGCTGCCACGGTGGGGTTCGCTTTATCTCTGCTTCATGATCGGTCGTGTTATCGGAACACCGTTTACTCGGATTCATTTTCTAGCGATGCCTTTGCTCGTGTGGCGGTCGGCACTCCTCGCGCAGACGTCGTTGCCTCGCTTGGTGCGCCTCACAACACGCGCACTGACCCGAAATATCCAGCCTCCATATTCGGCGACGAGGTTACTCGTCGCTACGGCATTCAGAGCAACATCGCGGTTGAATTTCTGTATTTTTCACAGCCGAGAGATCCCTTGCATGATTACCACTCGGTTTCGGTCTGTATCGGCCCGGACGCGACCGTCGTTGGCACCTCCAGCTATATCACTGATTGAGTATGACTACATTGGCGCCTACGCGCAGCAGCACCTATAAAGAAATTTACAGCAACTCCCCCTCGCGCCTTGGGGCGGTGAGGCCGAGTTTTTTGTAGGCGAGGGGCATGGCGACGCGGCCCTGGCTGGTGCGCTTGAGGTAGCCTTGCATGATGAGGTAGGGCTCGTTGACGTCTTCGAGGGTGCCGGGGTCTTCGCCGACGGCGACGGCGAGGCTGCTGATGCCAACGGGGCCGCCGCCGAATTTCTGGACGAGGGCTTCGAGGAGGCGTTTGTCCATTTCGTCGAGGCCGTCGAGGTCAATGTCGCGCATGGTGAGTGCGGCGTCGGCGACGTCGCGGGTGATGCGGTTGCCTGCGCGGACTTGGGCGAAGTCGCGGACCCAGCGGAGGAGGTTGTTGGCGACGCGCGGGGTGCCGCGGCTTCGGGCGGCGATTTCGAGCGCGCCGGGGTCGTCCACTTCCACGCCAATGAGCGCTGCGCTGCGGAGGACGATTTTCTGCAAGTCCTCGGCGGTGTAGTAGTCGAGGCGGCACGTCATGCCGAAGCGCGAACGGAGCGGGGCGGTGATCATGCCGGCGCGAGTGGTGGCGGCGATGAGGGTGAATTTGGGGAGGTTGAGGCGGACGCTGCGGGCGTTGGGGCCCTGATCGATGATGATATCGAGTTTGTAGTCCTCCATTGCGGGGTAGAGGTATTCTTCGATGACGCGGGAGAGTGCGTGGACTTCGTCAATGAAGAGGACGTCGCCGCGTTCGAGCGTGGTGAGGAGTCCGGCGAGGTCGCCTGCTTTTTCGATGGTGGGGCCGCTGGTGCATTTGATGCCGACGCCCATGGCGGTGGCGAGGATGTTGGCGAGGGTGGTTTTGCCGAGACCGGGCGGGCCGCTGAGGAGGACGTGCTCAAGGACGTCGCCGCGCTGCTTGGCGGCTTCGACCATGACCATGAGCTGCTCGCGCACTTTTTCCTGCCCGGTGAATTCGCTGAATGCGGGCGGGCGCAGCGAGATGTCGAACGGTGTATCGGGAGCTTCGGCGATGTCTTTGGTGACGGGCACGGTGTGTTGGAAATTAGGCGTGGAGTTTTGCGGCGGCATCCCAGTGCCACTTCGGGTGACAACACTCAACTCGAATGTCGCGCTGAGGGCCAAAGGCCCAAATTCATACCAGCCTTGGGCAACGCCCAAGGAAAACGTGCATCCACGGGCAAAGGGCTGAAGGCCCGTGCAATTTTTGCAGTGGGATACACGAATGGATCGGGCTTTGACTACGCTACGCTCGCCGCTTCGCGGCAGCCTCCGGCTGTCTATCTTCGCTTCGCTACGGTTCAGCCCTCTTGATGTTTCTAATTTTAATACCCAGGCCGACGCTCGTTCCTCGCTCTGACCTAGGCTGGTATGGGTTGGGCCGTTGGCCCTCAATTGCGGGGCACGAATTCATTTCTCAATTTTCCTCCCCGCGCGGCGGAGACGCCAGGCGCGCAGGAGGAGCATGAGCGAGAGGAGCGTGAAAAAAGATGCCGCTGTCCACGCGACGACGTGCGGCAGGAAAACGGCGAGTGCGGCAAGCGCGAGGAGGGACATGGCGATCCAGAAAAGCGGAAAGGCTTCGGCGGTGCCGAGGACGCGGTGATTCGTGATCGCTGCGCCGACGGTGCGGCCCAATCGGATCGCGCCAGCGGTGACACGCGCGAGACTGCCGCCGCCGGGGCGTGAGCGCGAATCGTCGGGAGGCGGGAGTCGTTTGGGACGGCGTTTTTTTAGGACGACCTCGGTGGAATGAGCGATGTCGCGCTCGTAGGTGGTTTCCATTTCGGTGGCGAAGCCGGGGTCTTCGATGGCGACGTCGAGTTCGTAGTTTGAAATCCAGCTTGCGACGTTGAGGTTCGTGCTGCCGACGCGCGCCCAGCGGCCATCGGCGACGGCGGTTTTTGCGTGGAGCATGGAGCCGTTCCACTCGAAGACGCGGACGCCTGCTTCGAGCAACGGGCGGTATCCGGCGGTGGTGAGCGGGCGCAGCCACGGCAAATCGCTGCCGCCGGGGACGAGGAGTCGGACGTCCACGCCATCGCGCGCAGCGGCGCGGAGTGCCTGCACGTAGGCGGGGAGTGCGGCGAAATAGGCATCGGTGAGCCACAGTCGGCGCTCGGCCATGGATGCGATGAGGAGGTCGAGACGATAGATGCCTGCGAGGTTCGGAGCGCTGGCGATGACGCGGACGGGGATTTCGCCAGCAGGCGCTGCGGGTGTGAAAGAGGTGAGTTCGTCCTTGCTGATGGGCTCTCCATTTTCCGCCCAGACTTGTGCGAAGGCGGGGATGAGGTCGGCGACTGCGGGGCCGCGAATTTCGACGCCGGTATCTCGCCACGGCTCAATGCGGCGTGATGCGTCGCCGAGCCACGTGCTGCTCACGCAGATGCCGGAGACGAAGCCGAGCGCGCCATCCACGGCGAGCGTTTTGCGATGGTCGCGGCTGAGCCAGCCGAGCGGGCTGTCGAGGCGAGGGGGATTGTGGTAGCGCACTTGTCCGCCGAGTTTCACAAGCGGCTCCCAAAATTTGCGCGACGTGCGCAGCGAGCCGATCCAGTCGAGGAGGACGCGCACTCTCACCCCAGCCTCGGCGCGGGAAACGAGCGCATCGCGGAAGCGCTTGCCGACGACATCGGGGCGGAAGATGTAGTTTTCAAAATAGATGGTGCGTTGCGCTGCGGCGATGGCGCTGTGCCATGCGGCGTAGTTCTGCTCGGCGTCGAGGAGGAGGCGGACGGCATTCCCCGGCACGAGCGGCGCCCCGGCGGCGCGGGCGAGCGCACGCTGGGCGATGCCGCGAATGGAACGCAGGTTTTCGCCACGGTCGCTGAGGTGCTCGGGTGCGGTGTTCACGCGCAGGATGCTAGACCGTCGTTTTTCTGCGGGCAATGACGCGATGCTGGAATGAAAACAGCTATAAACGCAGCATGGGAAGAACTCCAAAACTCAATGGCCGTGAGGCCGGATTGCTCAGAGGAATAGGTTTCGGTATTGGGGTGACTGGAGAGGATTTGATGGAGCGGATGCAAATGTCTGCCGAGGATCTGTGTGATGTGCTCAATACGCTCCTCGACATCGGTTACGTGGAAACAGCCTCCATGAAAGAGCGAGTAACCGTGGAGGAACTGGGAAAAGAAAATTTTGAAATCAACCCTTCCTACGCGTCGGATCTCAAACAAGCACTGCGGCGATAGAGCTACGACGCAGATAGCGTTTCAATGGCGATGAGCATCGCGGCGGCGCGGGTTTCCACGCCGAGCTTTTCAAAAATGTGGATGGTGTGCTTTTTCACCGTGGCGTGCGCGCAACCGAGAATCGTGGCGATGTCGTGGTTCGCCTTTCCCTGTGCGATCCAAAGCAGCACTTCGGCTTCGCGTGGAGAAATGCCGAGATGCTCCAAAGGTGCTGTGTTTGTGAAGTCTGGCAGACGCGGGCGTTGTTGTGACGCGCGTGCGAGCCGGGTGTGGATGGCGGCGAGGAGGTCAGCGCGCGCGACGGGCTTTGGCAGGTAATCATCAGCGCCGAGATTCATTCCTGCGCGGATGTCGGGCGGCTCGCTTTTGGCAGTGAGAAAAATGAATGGCAGCGCGTGCGTGGCGGCGTCGGCGCGCAGAGCAGCGAGGATTTCCATGCCGTCGCAACCCGGCAGCATGATGTCGCAAAGCACGAGGTCTGGGCTTTGTTCGCGAGCTGCCTGGAGACCTTCGGGGCCGGTCGCGGCTTCCAGCACGCGATAGCCTGCGAGCGAGAGGATGTCGCGGAGGTTTCGCCGCAGCGGTGCGTGGTCTTCGATGAGAAGAAGAGTGGTCATGCGACGGGAATCGTGAGCGTGGCGACGGTGCCGTGGCCTTCCCTGCTTTCGATGGAAAGCGTGCCGCCAAGCAATGTGATGCTGCGGCGCACAATGGCGAGACCGAGGCCGGTGCCGGGTGTTTCGCCGACGTTTGCCGCGCGATGAAATGGTTCGCCGATTCGTGCGAGGTCGGCGTCTGGGATGCCGATACCGCTGTCGCTGACGGCGAAGATCAGCGCATCATTGCGACGTTCGACTGTGAGGCGCACGACTTCGCCGGGTGCGCTGTATTTCACGGCGTTGGAAAGTAGGTTCGCCAGCGCGGGACGAAGGATCGCGGCGTCGAGTGTCGCTGTGCCGTCGGCGTTGAGTTCGATACGGCATCGGTTGCGTGTTGCTGTGTTGGTGTCGCGCACGAGCGATTCGCAGAGCGCGTGCAGTTCGACCGGCGCAGGTCTTGGTTGCGTGCGCTGCGATTCGAGACGGCTGAGCAGCAGGATTTCCTCCGCCATTTCCGAAAGCTGCTGCGTGGAATCCTGAATCTGCGCGATGACTTCCGCGCGTCGAATTGTGTCGAGTTGCGAGCCGCCAGCTTCGAGCAAGTCAGCGGAGGAGAGGATAACGCTCAGTGGCGTGCGAAACTCGTGGGAAAAACTTTGCACCAACCGCCCGCGCATCCGCTCGGCTTCCAACTCTGCGCGGAGCTGCGAGGCGCGCATTGCTTGAAGAACGAGAAAGGCGAGCAGCACTGCGCAGCCTGCACCAGCAGCGAAGACAAGCAGCGGTGGAACTTGCCCGTAGGTCGCTGCAAATTTCGGACCTCGTGAGATCATCACGGGAAATTCTGCTCCACCTTCGCGGATGAAAACCACCCTCGCGTCACTGAGAGCATTCGCATTATCGGCGAGCGGTGCTGCGATGAGCACGCCATCGCTTAGCATCGGCACTGTGAAATCTGCGCAGAGTGATGCAACGTCGAGCCACCCGACGACGTAGCCGCGCGGTCTCCCGGCATCGCCGACGGCTTCGACGACAAACAGACGATCTCCTGCTGAGGAATCTATTGTCACCACCGGCGCTGGGCTGCGCATTGAACGCTCGATTGCGGCTGCGCGCTGCGGATTCGCGGCGATGTCGTCTCCAATGGAAATTGGCGAACGACCCTCGGCGCTCGTCCATTGCAGAGTTGTGCGGTTTTCTCCTGCCGCTGCGTAGCCAAATGCGAGCAAGTGTGGGAATGATGCACGGAGAGTTGGCGGGATGCGGAGCGAATCGCGTGTTGGCACAGTCTGCATTCGGAGCTGATTGCGGAGGATGTTGAAAACATTGATGTGTCGCACCGTGATGAGTTGCAGCCGCTCGCCCACAAGTCCGCTCGTGGCATCAAAGAGCTGTTCATCTTTTCGACGCGCCTCGTCGCGATAATCCCACCACGCAAGAAACACCGGCACGAGCGCCACGCCGAGCGTGAGCAAGGCGAGCAGCCACGGGCGTGCATGTGAAAGTTTCATCGCAGCCAGCTTACCGCTTACGGACGCCGAGCCAATACTCCCGTGGGTGCATTTACGGTTTGGGAAGATGAGCGGAGGCTGAGGCAATGAAGGCCATTATTCTTTCTTTGTTTGTGTTCACGGCAGCGGCTTGTGCGCAGGAATTTCTCACGAATCCGAGCTTTGACAGCGGGAGCCAAAGCTGGACGAACATTGCCGGTTCGAGCAGCCCGGTGCAGTTCGACTATAATGCGACAGGCGAAAGCCCGGGGTCGCACGCAGTGAGCGTGACGCAGCGACGAAATAATACAGACAGTATTTCCCAGACATATACGGCCATGGCGGTTGTCCCCGGACTGAATGCGGCGGGTGAGCCATATCGAGTGAAAGCGCGCATCAAAGTCGAAGGTCATGCATTCGTGAGGTTGACGCTTCAATTTTTCAGGACCAACGCGGCGGGAAACAAAATCACAGACACCAAGATCATCCTCGCAGAAGCCATTGCACGCCCAGCCGCGAACGGAGTGGTGCAGTGGATGGATGTCGAGGGCGTGCGGCTGGTGGTGCCGCCGACGAACTTCGTGGCGCAGCAGGCGGAAATCACCATCGAGGTAGGACAAATTTACAAGGAAGTGCTACTGCAAAATGGAGGTGTGCAGCCCATCATTCTGCCTACGCCGACGGACAAATGGCCGGACTTCACGCTGGATTCCATTTCGATGCAGCGCGACGCGGATCTCGATGGTCTGAGCGACAACGAAGAGCTGACGTCATCTCCAGCGAGCTACATTGACAAGGCAGACTCGGATGGCGACGGGATGAGTGACTATTGGGAAAAGGCGATGGGACTGCTCGTGATGAATGCGAGCGACGCGACGATTGATACGGATCACGATGGTTTTACGAACATTCAGGAATACTGGGCTGCAACGGATCCGCGTGACACGGCAGGTGGGCGGGCATCGCATCCCGGCGTCACCGCAAATTCCAACGCCACGCCCGCAGCGAAGCGAATGGCCATATGGCTTGCACTCGCTGCCTAGCGGAAAGAGCGCATCATCGGACACAGTATCACGACTCTGCCGGACGACTACGACGACTACGTAGTCGCTCTCGCAAATCTAGTGCAGTTGCAAACGGGATCCCCTCGCTGGCCAGCCATACTCAGTGTGGCCACCGAGGGTCCCACTGCGATGGATCTCCCAAACTCCGCGCTATATGCTCGCGCACATGTGCAAGCGGGTGGAATCGCACTGGTAAAATGGGCGATGTGGAATCCATGGACGCTCGGCACGATGGGGAGTCAGGGCACCGGACAAGTGGATGTGCTGGGACTCGTGAAGTCTTCGCACCCGACCTATAATGACTCCGCGAATATCGCAGCGCGTGCCGTTCTGAACGGCTGGCTTGATCAGATTGCCGTAGAGCTTGGGCGTTTTCTCGATCCGAATTACGGCGGACATCCAGATAATGTCGTGCTCTTTCGCCCATGCTCGGAAATGACGGGTAACTGGTTTTGGTTCGGGCACCGCACCATCGAAGAATACTCCGAACTGTGGAAATATCTGTTCAACTACCTGACCTATAACAAGGGCTTGAATCATCTTCTATGGGTCTATGAGTCCGCTCAGAGCGAGCACTCATACAAGAACCCGACAGGCAATTTCAAACCGGTGCCAGCCGACTACTATTATCCAGGCGATGCCTACGTGGATGTGATGGGTCACAACATGTATGACGACGACTGGGTGATTCCGCATGATCTCGACCGGCTCTTTCGGCAGTATCCAAAAATTTACGCCATGCCTCAGGCTGGGCCGTCCCAGACGGCTGGTGCGACGATTGATAATCTCACGTGTCTGGATCGCATCGAGAAAGTATTTCCACGCATTTCATTCTACATTCCTTGGAACAGTTTTCCTAGCGGCGGCGGACTGGTGAACAACGCAATCATCAGCAACACCAACGCAGTCGCGCTGATGACACATACTCGCATCATCACTCGCGATGAGGCGCAGTGGATGACCGGCTGGCAGAAATTTGCGCACGACAATCTCGGCACACTTGCGATCGAGCCCGATGGTGACGCGGATGCTGACGGATGTGCAAACCTCATGGAGTATGTCTTTGGTAGGGACCCGCTCTCTGGCGTGGCGGAAAATGGTTTTTCAATACTAGTGAGTGCTGGTGGAGGATTGCAGTTCCAGTTTTCACGCATTGCCGGAGCGTCTGGCATCATACTCAGCGTCGAAGGGAGCGATGACCTTGTGATATGGGAGACGCTGGCTACGGCGGAGGATGCTGGTGCGTGGTTTCCAGTTTCCGGCGTGAATGTTCAGCAGCAGGATTTTGCTGGCGCGCCCTCTTTGGTGACTGTCACGGATTACGCGCTTACAAGCACTGCGTTGAAGCGTTTCGCGCGCATGCGAGTCACGCCGAAGCCGTAGCTATATCAAAGCCATCAGCGACTCGTAGTCGAAGTCCAGCGACGTCGAGGCGAACTTGGGATAGACGAATTTGCTGGTGGGGACGTTTTCTTTACTGACAGCACAGGCCCGAGTCAGGCCGGCGGTTTTCAAGTGCATGAGCGACTCGTGAAGGAGTGCGGTGCCCAGACCGCGGCTGCGATATTCGGCGAGCACGCAAGGGCCGGAAATGAGGTGGCTCGCGGCGTCCTCGGTCGTATTCAGCGCGGAGGCGGCGATGATGCGCACGCCGTGGGTGATGACGAGACAGGGCACTGCGCGATGGAGAAAGCTGGAGGTGATTTGCGACTCGATAAACGGGCGCACGTTATTGAAGGAATCGCCCCACGCGGTATCGAGACTGAACGCGGTGAAGATGACGTTGCGGACGACTTTCTCTTCATCGCGGGCAGCGGCACGGACGTTGAAATGCGACGGGAGTTGCGTCTCAAAATCGGGGAGTTTTTCAAGGTCCCAAGTAAATCGCTTCCAGCGGATGAGCTTCATGTGGGTGGAAAGTAGCGGGCGGGTTTTTGTAAATCAACGTCGCTGTGCAGAGATACGGAAAATTCTGGCCGGACAGGTTCCTGGTCAGTGTTTGGTTTCCGTCGCGCCGGGTGCGGCGGAGATGTCGCCATCGCCGAGCTTGCGTTTGAAAAGCTCAATGGCGAGCGCGTAGCACTGCTGCGCGAGCACGGGATTGTAGCGCGGCCCTTCGTCGCGGATGAATGCGTGCGCACCGTTCACATCGAAGGTCTGATGCCATGTGTTCGCTTCCTCCAGTGCGCGGCGCACTTGTATCCGCCCCTCGAAGGGAACGTGCGGGTCCTGTCTTCCCCAAATGATGAGCAGTTCGCCTTTGATGTCGCCGCGCCGAGCGCGCTCCAGTGAATCGTCGCACATTCCGAGTCCGAGTCCGCGTTTGTGTTCTTCGAGTTTGTGGATGTCTGTGGGGTAAAGGCTCACGCCGGCCAGCACATCGGGGCTGAAACAATCGCGGAAACACAAATGTCCGCCGATACACATCCCCATGCTGCCCAGCTTGCCGGTGCTCGCAGGGTGGCTTTTCAAAAACTCGCGCACCACGCGCATGTCGTCATCATACGAAGCGAGCGGTTTGTTCACTTTGCACCAGTTGCCGCGGTCGGCACCCGCGCTGTCATAGCCGAGGACAGTTCCGGGCTGCTCGAACTCATGAAAAATCTCCGGCACCGCAACGACGAAGCCGTGCCCCGCCAGCATCATCGCCGTGCGGCGAACGGGACCGGTCAGTTGGAAAATTTCCGAGAAGAGCGTGATGGCGGGATATTTTCCGGCAGCAGCGGGGCGGAAAATATGCGTCCGCATTGGCCCGCTTGGCGTCTGGAGTTCAACGTGCTCATTGTCTAGGATAGTCATATGGCGTTGGTTGATACTGGCCTGCCAATTCTTGGTAAAGGGTGCAGTGACGCGGGCGATTCGTCCAAAGCTGGTGCTTGCGTAAATGTGTAGATTCCAGCAAAGTCACCGCACCCCGACAGAAGTCAGGGAAACAAAAAAACAACAAAATACTATGAAACACATCCTCACACTCATCGCCGTCGCCGTCAGTTTCACCTTCGGTGCCTGCTGCACACAGAAGTGCGACAAGGCCGCAGACAAATGCCACGGCAAGCCCGCTGACAAATGCGAAAAGAAAGGTGACACCTGCTGCGCCAAGAAAAAGAAGTAAGCAGATTCGTTAGTTTTAAAGGGCGCGTCGCCTTCGGGGGACGCGCCCTTTTTGCTGCCTGCAAGCCAAGGAGGCAGACACCCCTTTCGCAGAAAATTTCAAACTCCCTGCAAAGTATCCCTCGTTTTTCTGGAATGACCTGCTAAAGGGAGGCATGAGCAAAACTTCGACATTCGCCCGCCGTGGCCCCGACCGCATCTCCGAGGAAATCGCAAAAGTCCTGTGCAAAAAGAAGCCATTGGAGTTCAAGGCACTCTTTGTGGACGTGTATGAAAGCCTCCGTGCGAAGGACGCAACCAGCGGTGGCGAGGAAATGATCCGACTGCGCGCCTACGAAAAACTCCAGAACTTTGTAAGGCAGGGCATCGTGAAAAAAGCCGGCACCACCTACATCGGTGATGGCCGCGCGCTCGCTTCCTTTCTCGCGACAGCCGCAGAGCAGAATGCGACTTTTGCAGCAGAGAAAGAGAAGCGCAACCCGACCATCCCACCAAAACCAGTGAAGCCGGTAGCGAAGGCAAAAGCAGTTAAAACAGCAAAGCCCGCGAAAGCCGCCAAGGTCGCGAAACCCAAAAAAGTCGCCAAGCCCGCCGCGAAAGCAAAGGCAGTCCGGAAGAAGAAATAGTTTCCGCCGTCTTTTGGTTGGTTGACTGGAAAGCGGGGCTTGCCGTGAAAGGGCCACTCGTAGCACTTTGCACGCGTCACTTTCCGTCATGAAAAAATCCGCACTCTTCTCGCTCGTCGCGTTCACCCTTGCCCTCCACGCCGGGGAAAACTGGACCGAGTTCCGTGGACCGACCGGTGATGGGCGTAGCGATGCAAAAGGATTGGTCGTGGAGATGGGCGAGGGGCTGCATGTGAAATGGAAGACGCCGACACACGGTAAATCGTGGTCTTCGCCAGTCGTGTGGGGCGCGCAGGTGTGGTTGACCACGGCAAGCGAGGACGGGACGGAACTGGGCGTGATGGTGATGGACGCCGCAACCGGAAAAGTGCTGCACGACAAGAAACTCTTCACGGTCGAAAAACCGCAGTTTTGCCACAAGTTCAACAGCTACGCGTCGCCAACGCCGGTCATTGAAGAAGGACGCATCTACGTAAGCTGGGGCTCGCCCGCGATTGCGTGC
Organism: Verrucomicrobiia bacterium; assembly: GCA_040376335.1. Taxonomy (GTDB): domain Bacteria; phylum Verrucomicrobiota; class Verrucomicrobiia; order Chthoniobacterales; family Chthoniobacteraceae; genus SXWH01. The sequence goes on from JBEIQV010000034.1 coordinate 15,219, forward strand.
CTCGACACGAAAACGTGCACAGTGCTGTGGGAGCGGCGCGATTTCGTCTGCAACCACTATCGTGCAGCGGGCAGCTCGCCGATTACGTGGAAGAACTTGATGATTCTCCCCTTCGACGGGAGCGACCACCAGTTCATCGTCGCGCTCGACAAAGCCACCGGCAAGACCGTGTGGAATGTGCAACGCTCCATTGATTTCAAAGACCTCCAGCCCGACGGAAAACCCGATTCGGAAGGCGACTACCGCAAGGCATTCGGCACGCCGCTCATTATCGAGTGGGAAGGAAAGCCCGTGCTCATCTCCCACGGCGCAAAAGCAGCCTACGCCTACGATCCGGCGACGGGAAAAGAACTCTGGCGCTTCGAGGAGCGCGCCTGCCACAGCTCGGCAGTCAGACCGGTCGTCGGAGAGGGTATGGTCTTTCTCGTCCCCGGCTACGGCACTAAACAAGTCATTGCACTCAAGCTCGGCGGCAGCGGTCTGCTCGATGAAAGCGCCGTCGCCTGGCGCGAAAAAAAGGCCGCCCCTACCAAGCCCTCGCTCATCTTCGACAAAGGCCTCCTCTTCGTCCTCGACGATAACGGCATGGCCTCCTGCCTCGACGCCAAAACCGGCGCAATGAAATGGCGCGAACGCATCGGCGGCAACTACTCCGCCTCACCCATCCTCGCCGACGGGCGTATCTATTTCTTCAGTGAAGAAGGAAAAGTCGTCGTCACTGCCGCCGCGCCCGAGTTCAAGAAAATCGCCGAGGGAAAATTCGACGACGGCTTCATGGCCTCCCCAGCAGTCAGCGGAAAGGCGCTCTTCCTTCGCACCCGCACCGCCCTCTACCGCGTCGAGGAGTAAGCGCAATTCGCGCACTCGCTCCAGAGAGCACCTTAAAGAACGTATGCCCCCGAGCGCAGCAATAGGACGCTGCGCTCCGGTAAGGGCGCAAGGCAACGAACATCACCCCCTGAACCACAAAGCCAATATGCACTAGAAAGCTACTAGGCAAGTGGCTCAACAACTGGATGAGGACCATTGCGATGGATATTTTTTTGTTGCTGATGAAAACTCTTTGACGCGAAAGGGCTCCGCACATTAACTGCTTCCCGCTCGAAACTGGAGAGGTGGCTGAGTGGTCGAAAGCAACGCTTTGCTAAAGCGTCATACGGGTTAAACCGTATCGAGGGTTCAAATCCCTCCCTCTCCGCCATTTTTCACCCCCAGAAAATTTCACATCCGTCCCATTAAGCGGGTCATCAACAGACTTACCCGAGTGGCGGATGGGGAGGGATTCGAACCCTCGTAGGTTGTTAAGACCTAACACGCTTTCCAAGCGGGCGCATTCGACCACTCTGCCACCCATCCGTTTACTCAAGTGGCGCGCGAGAGTGCGTGATTTATCGCTCAGCGCAAGCGCGGAAAATCGGGAAGTGAAAATCTTTCACGCTTTTAAAGTGTAAATGCACCAGCCCGCGCTTGCACTTGTTGTCGCGATTGGCAGAGTGCGCGAATGTTTCACGTGACGATTCTCGGCAGCGGTAGCGCAGGAAATTGCGCGCTCGTCGAGACGCCGAAAACACGCCTGCTCCTCGATGGCGGACTGAGCACTTTGCAGATGCGGCAGCGCCTCGCTGCGTGTGGAGTGAACCCGCTGGAGATTGACGGTATTTTACTCACTCACGAACACAGCGACCACGCGGGCGGGCTGGATGTGTGGTGCAAACAATTCCAGACACCGGTGTATGCCAATGCGCTCACGGCGGAGGCGCTGCGCAGGCAGTCGCCGGGTCTCGCGAAGGACTGGCGCGTGTTTATGACCGGGAGCGATTTCTCCATCGGCGACGTAGCCGTGCAGACTTTCAGCGTGCCGCACGATGCGATGGATCCCGTGGGCTTTGTGCTGCACTACGGAATGACGTCGCTCGGTTTTCTCACCGACCTGGGCTTTGCGACGAAGCTGGCGTGCGAGCGAGTGAGGCAGGCGCACACGCTCGTGATCGAGGCGAATCACGATGAGAAA
>JBEIQV010000110.1:0-10343 GCA_040376335.1 Verrucomicrobiia bacterium
CTTCATGTCGCTCACCGTGCATCGCACATTGTAGTCGCCAGCGGCGCTCCAGCTCTTGGTCTGCGTGGCCGAGTTGTCCACGCTCACATTGCTGCCGTCGCCAAAATCCCACGAGTAGGCCAACGCATCGTTATCGGGATCGGACGCCACCGCCGTCAGCGTGACCGAGGCACTAACCGCCGGTGAATAGTTGCTCGCCGTCACCACCGCCACCGGCTGACTGTTGGCGAGGGGGCTGTTGAAATTCACCACCATGTCCACGTAGTCGTCCGGTCCCGTGCCGCCGCGCGCGACTGTGGTGATGGTGATTCCCTGCTCCGCGTCATTGAAACTGCGTCCGACCAGAAGCGACGCATCGGAATTTCCCGACGAGGTCTGCGGGTTCATGTCGAGCAGTTCGTTGTCGCCTTGCGACCAGCAAATCATCGCGCCGTTGTCAGTCGCGAAAACTCGCGAAGTGCCATTCCAGTTTGGTCGATATTCCGTGTAGTAGATGCGATCGTCCTTGCGGATTCGTAGCGCATATGGGTGCCCAGCGGTGAGCGTGAGTTTGTCGGCGTTGTAGAGCCGGTAGGTGCCGCTGGTGTTCACCGTCACCACATCGGCCGTGCCCAGCCAGTTGATTTCATAGCGTTCGAGCGTGTTGAATGAATTCAAGCCACCGGATCCCATCACGCTGTATTTGCTGCCGTATTCCACGTGCGTGCCCGCGCCGATGGGCGAGTCCGAGGTCGCATCCCAAAAGTTCGCGTGCAGGAGCCCGAAATTGTGTCCCCATTCGTGCAGATAAATTCCGGCGCTGAAGCATTTGATCCACGTGCCTTTTCCACCAACGTAGCCAAGCCCGCAGTAATTGCCGAAGAGACTGCTCGAAAAAACGATCGCATCGAAATCGAAGTTCGCAGTGTCATACGGATGGTTGCCGTTTCCATCCACATACGCTGCAGCAGCGGCGCGCCCCGCGCTCATGATCGCGTTGTCCGTTCCGTTGGCGGCATACCACGCCTCCGTCTGCGGCAGCACGAGCGTGGGTGTGAATGCAAATGTCCCCTCCATTTTTCCGTAGGACCAGTCCGATAATTGATCCACGACCGTCTGCATTTGCGTCTGCATATTCGAGTCCGATGTGGGCTCTGCCGCTTGGTCAGAAAAGCGAACGCGAATAGCGAGGAAGGTCTTGTTTCCTTGCGTCCAAGTCGCAGGCACGACCGGGCTCACGCCGCCCGAGTTGCCGCCACCGCCTGCTGCGGCCACGAGTTGTCCATCGGGCGTCTGCAACCATTCCCGGATATGACCGCCGCTGCAAAGCCACACGAACTTTCCACCTGTATCCACGGCAGTCTCTTCGCCTTTGCCTTCCGTCGTCTCGCCGGAAATCGGGCAGACCGTCTCCACATCGCCAAGCTGCGCACGAAGGTCGGCGGACTCCGCCTTTTCGAGCACCTCGTAACCTTCATCGCGCACCGCGAGCAGACTTTTGCCGTCGGCCAGATTGACTCCCACGCCGAGGATGGGCGTTTGCGGACGCGAGATGTCCTTCAGCCGTTTGCCGTAGGTGTAAGCGCGATATTCTTTTCCAGAGAGACTCGCCGTCCGGTAAACCGGCTCATCCACCGTGGTCCCCGGCAGCGGACGCACCGCGAGCACCATCAGATCGCCGCGCCCGCTCACACGGTGCTCGATGCGTTCCGAAATTTCCGGAGGCATCGCCTTGCGCAATTCATACGGCAGCAGCGCATCAATCGCCGCCTTCGGGCTTTGCCGAATGAGTGTTCCCATTGCATCGCTCCGCGCTTTGGCGAGTGCAATTCCCGCCGGGAGCATCGCCGTTTTTTCATCTGCGGTCGCCGCTTCATAGCGCCCTGCCCAAGTCCGGAAGGCGTCCAGTGCAGGCGAGAGTTGCGCGGGCGGAACTGACACGGCTGGTTTTTTTGCAGCGATGCCACTGGCTGCATCAGGGCCAGCCTTGCCTTTTCCGCCGCAGCAATCACCAGCATCATGAGTCTCGCTGGTCGTGGACGAAGCCATGCTTTGCACTGCAGTTACGCGGACTCTCTCAGTGTGTGCAGATTGCCCGGGTGATGGGTTTCTTGTGGTTCGCATGAACCATGCAGCGAGCCAAGCACACGCCACCATTGTGATGAACAAAATGATGGAACGAAAACGAGGAGACCTTAAGGGCATTGGGATTTGGGGAGCTTTATCAGTTGCAGGTGTTGTGCTGCGATTCGCAGTTTTCCGTTGTGGGAAGACGCTGTTGTGTAGGCGCTTTGCGGCGGGGCATCCCTTTCACTAGCAAACATTCACTGCTTCGCCAGAGGCGATTTTGTTAAATTTGCGCACTAGGAATGACATCCAGCCTTGCGCAACGAAGCGCACCTGCGCATTCAAAATCATGCTCACCTTCCATCGCGTTCTCTTCCTGTTCATCACACTCGTCGCTCCCGTCGCCGCGCAGGCAGAGGTGGCATTTTACGAAGGAGACACGGTTCTTTTCTACGGCAACTCGATGGTCGAGCGGCTGTGTGAGAACGGGGAACTCGAAGCGATGGTGCAACTCGCGCACCCGGAGTTGAAGTTGCATTTTCGCAGTTTCGCATGGACGGGCGACGAGGTCGGCTACCGTCTGCGTCCCGAAGGCTACGAGGCTTATATGAAGGAGTTACTCAAGGAATGGCCCGCGAAGATTGTGGTTGTGGGTTTCGGGATGAATGAGTCGTTCACAGGCGCGGCGGGGCTGGCGGATTTCCGCAAGCAACTCGATATGTATCTCGATCAACTCGCGCGGCTGCATCCGGGTGCGAAATTCGTGCTGCTCTCGCCGACGGCTGTAGAGGGAGACGGGCAGGTGTCCGACGTTCAGGGCCGTAATCGTGACCTGGCTGCTTATGCGCAGGCTGTCGGCGAGGCGGCGAAGTCGCGCAGCGCGGTGTTTGTAGATTTGTTCAGAGCTTTTCACGACTTCGGCACGAGGGACGCGAAGGGGCCGCATCTGACCAGCAATGGCCTGCATCTTGGCGACACGGGTAATCGCCTGATGGCGCGAACCATCGCACGTGCGTTGATTGGTGATGCGGCGTTGGGAAAGGCGAACGCTTCTCGTATTGCGGAAGTGGCGAAGGCCGTTGCACGAAAAAACTACTACGTCTCCGAAGTTGTGCGTCCGAAAAATGCCGACCTGTATTACGGTATCCGCAAGCGGCAGAACGAACACGACGCCGAGATTCCGCGTTACTTTAAGATGATCGAGATGACGGAGGCGGTCGTGCATGAACTGGCCGCGACACCGGGCAAGAAGTTTGCCGACATTCCGCTGCCGTGGCTGGAACCGATGCCGCCGATTAAAGGCCACGATGACGGACGGAACACGGGAGTTATCAAGCCGCCCGCCGAGGCTCAGGCTGAGTTCAAAGTCGCGGATGGATTTTCCGTGAACCTCTTCGCATCCGAGGTGGAGTTTCCCGATTTGAAAAACCCGGTGCAAATCGCGTTCGACGCGCGCGGTCGTTTGTGGGTCGTGACGATGCCGTCCTTCCCACACACCGTGCCTGGTCTGCCGCCGCAGGATAAAATCATCGTCCTCGAAGACACCGACCACGACGGCAAAGCCGATAAATGCACGACCTTCGCCGAAGGGCTCGACGCGCTCGATGGCGTCGCTTTCTCAGAACTAGGCGTGATTGTTTCCGAGCAGCCGAAGCTCTATGTGATGAACGACACGAACGGCGACGGTAAAGCTGACACCAAGCGCGAGCTGCTGCGCGGTATTGATGTGACCGACTCACATCACGGTGGAATGATCGCGACAGACCCCATCGGCGACGTGCTGTTCTGCGACGGCGTGTTTCATCGCTCGCAAATCGAGACGCCGTTTGGCGTGGTGCGTGGAATTGACGCGACGACCTACCGGCTGAATCCGCGCACCGGTCGTGTCGAGACCGAGTGGCAAAGTGCAACGCCGAACCCGTGGAAGATTACTTACGACCGCACGGGGAATCTTTTTCAAATGTATGGGGACGGCATCCCGACCGACGCACTCCCGCTCACGTGGACACCGCTCGGCGTCTATCATCCACACGGCTACGGCAACACCGGCAGCAATGGCAAAGGCTCAGGCATCGTGAGCATTTCCAGCCCGAACTTTCCCGACGAATATCAACAGGGCATGGCGAGCGCCTCACTGCTCGGCAACTACACCGTCTCGCTGTGGAAATACGATTATGACAAGGGCATGGTGAAGGGCTCGCAGCGACTCGATGTGCTTCGCTCGCCGAACGCGGCCTTTCGTCCTGCGGATCTCGAGTTCGGCTTCGACGGTGCGCTCTACGTCTCCGATTTTTGCAGCCCGATCATCGGCCACGCGCAACACCCGATGCGCGACCCGCACTGGGATCACGACCACGGCCGCATCTGGCGCGTAGTGAATAATGCGAAGCCGGTGGTGAAAGATTTTCCAAAAATCGAAGGCGCGAGCGTGGCTGAGTTGCTCGGCCTCTTAAAAAGCAACCAGCAGGACATCGTGCGCCACCACGCGCGCATCGAACTGCGACGGAAGGGCGCGAGCGTCCTCGCAGCCTTGGACAAGCTTCTTACCGCGCAGTCTGATTTTCACACATCGCCAAATCCTCATCCCAAGTCGTGGCAATTCTACCAACTTCCGCTGGAGGTGATGTTCGTTGCCGAAGGCCTTGGGCAAACGCGCCCAGCGCTTCTAGAATTACTGATGAAATCCGAAGCGCCCCTCTACCGCGCCGCCGCCGTCCGCCTGATCCGCCACCAAGCCGACCGCCTCCCCAACGCCGCCGACCTTCTCCACCAAATGGCCGCCGACCCGCACCCGCGCGTGCAGATGGAAGTGGTGGATGCCGTTGCACACCTTCGCCCCACGATGCCCGCCGTCGAGCAGGCGCTGAACGCTCTCAAGACCACCAACGGCGACGTGCAGCATATGCTCGCCGATTTGAAACACGGCACCAAACCCGCCAAAGGCCGCAGCGTTCCCGTGCTCGAAGTCGCGCCCGAAACACGCCTCACGCAATGGCTCGATGTTGGAAAAGGCACGCGCCGCACGTTCGTGCAGGCCGACACCGCGCAGCCCGCCGTGCTCGCCGTGCGCCACGGCTATCTCGATGTAGTCGTCAATGGCGTGCAGCTTCTCTCGTCCGACTCGATGTGGATCAACGACCAGCAAGTGCAGCTCGAACTCCGCCCCGGCCTCAACGTGATTGAAGTCACCTTCCGCAACGCACGCGGCATCCCGGCAGTCTTCCTATACGACCCCGTCGGCCAGCGCCTAGCCACCGCGCACCCCGCCGATAATGCAGAAAGCCTTAGCGCGCTCGCTGCTGAATTTGAAAAAGCCAATGCTGCCCTCGGTGACGCTCTCATCGTGCAAGCGGTTCCGAATCAAATGCAGTTCGCGCCCAAGGAACTCCGCGTGAAAGCGGGGGCGAAAGTCCGACTCATTTTTGAAAACCCGGATCTCATGCTGCACAACCTCGTGTTCCTTGCTCCGGGAGCGGAAGACGAAGTCGGTGCCCTCGCCGACAAACTTGCAACGCAGTCCGATGGCCTCGCCAAAGGCTACATTCCTGAGTCGAAGAAAATTCTGCAGGCCACGCCGCTTGTGCAGCCGAAGCAAAAAGCAGAACTCGCCTTCACTGCTCCGCTCAAGCCCGGCAATTACCCATACATCTGCACCTTCCCCGGTCACTGGCGCATCATGCGTGGTGTGCTCGTGGTGGAGTGATCATATCCGATTGCAGGAAGCTCTCATTGCTCCAGTGGAACGCGAGGGATATCGAGGTCGAAGAGTTCGCCCCATGTGCCGGATGCGATGACTTGCAGCGAGTCGCGCCATGTTTCGCGGGATTTCGGCCACTTTTGGATTTCGAGCGGACCGTAGTATATGTAGTGCACATCCAACTCCGCTGCGTTGAGTCGCCAGATGTCTATACCGTTCATCAACTCGTCGAGATTGATACTTTGATTGCGGAAGCTGATGCCGTGGCTGGTCAGATGGCCTTCGTAACCGACCACGACTTTGCGTCCATTGAGCAGTAGTGGATGCTGGTAGTGCGGGGCGCAGGCAAATGGCTCCGTAATGGGAATGTCGCGCACGGCTTTGGCGACACCGTCGAGCGTCGAGCATCGGGCGATTTCATAACCTTGCTGTGAAGCGCCCATACCGCCGAGCAACCCCACGAAGCCGGAGAAAAAGAGCAGCGCGCACACGGCATAGCATTGCCAGCATTTCCATCGCGCGATGAGTTGTTCCCACACAAATGGCAGAACGATCAGCCATGCCCATACCATGATTTTCGTGTTGTCCCACGCCCACGGCGCGAACTTCACGTTGCAGCACAGGAAAAAAAGGAAGAGTCCCGGCAACACGAACACCGCGCGCCAGAGCGAAGTGTCGCGTCGTCGGGCGTATTGGACTAGCACCGTGATTAGCACGCCAGTCGCGACAGCAAGTGGCAGAGCGTTCATGCGCAGCAGTGGTATTTGTTTATCCCAATCGTGCAGCGTGGTGAGGAGGCCATCCAAAATACTGATCGCAGCGAAGCCGAGCAGCACCCAGCGCAGGCCAAAGTCGCGCTTGCGCCTGACATACAGCAACACGCTACTAACCAGCGCCGTGAGTGCTGCGATATGCGCGACGGTATTGCGTGAGATCGGGTCTTTGATTGGGTGAAAGAAGTTCGCCCACGTGGAGTTTTGATAGCTCGTCCACCAGCCGAGCAGTGGTGTGATGAAAAGGAATGCGAGCGCGAAGCCCCAGACGTATTTTACTCGGAGCGTGCGGTTCCATAAAGGGCGAAGCAGTATGAGCGCGAGTGCGGCAACGACGAATGGCCACGCCCCAAAATTCCCCAGCCAGAATGAAAGAAACTGTCCGTGAGCCGCGAGAGGTTTGAGCGCTGGTGCTGCATTCGTGAGAGACTGCCAGACTTGCTGTGATTGTGTGTCGTTCACCATCCATCCCGGCTGCCAGCCGAGCACTTCCGTGGGAGGGCGCGGGGGGGGATTTTCGAGTTGAGACATGTTGCCCCATATCGGCAGAGCGTTTGTCTGAAACATCCCGAGCGTGATCCAAACGAGCACGCTGGCGGGGATGAGCGCAGCACTGATCAGTCCGAAGATTTTCCACCGCGCACGGGCCTGCGCGATGAAGAATACCGCGAGCATGAACGACAGCGCGATAAACGTGTGCATGTGGAAAAACGGCATAGCCGCGTAGAGGAGCAGTTCGCCTAGGAGCGGCATCCGCCAGCCTTCGTCGTTCTGAAAATATTTTGTGCGCCACGAACTGAGCAGCAGCAATCCAGCGGGCAGCGCGAAGAGGAATCCGCGCTGGGTGACGAGTAAGGCGAGTGGCAGACTTTTCCATGCCGCGTCGAACTTCATGATCCCCGCGTAGTCTTGAAAGAACGGCTCGCCTGCGCCGCGGTAAAACGCAGCGAAACCGAGCAGGCCTCCTCCACACAAAAATCCCATCAGCGTGAAGGCACCGCCCCATCGCCACATCGCAATGCCAGTGAGTAGCGCACCGAAGAGACCCACCCACACCAGTCCTCGCTCGACATCCATGCCGGCGAGTGTGATCAGGCTATTGAAGAAATCTGTGCCCGCTGCGTAGGTCAGTTTACCTCCGGAAAAAATCGGACTGTCCGGCCAGAACGGCGCGCCATTTGCGAAGTAGCGGATGAATGCGATGTGCAGCGGGAGGTCGCCTGTATTGTTTGGCGAGAGCACGCGCAGTTCGTCGCCCTGCCGGAAGATGAGCCACAAAAAAGCACGAAAACTGAACAGCGTGAATAACACCACCGGCACCCATCCCCAGCCGCGCGGCTTTTCGAGATGCGATGATTCATTTCTTGCGAACCAAAGACCTAGCAATCCAACGAGTGCTCCGCCGGAAAGCGAGATGAGCGCGGCCTGAGTATCGAGATGCCCGCGCTGCCAGCCGAGCAAAAGGCCGAGCAGGACCGAGCTGCTGACTGCGTAAAGTATACTGGCGACGTATTTCATTGTGCGGCCTCCGTTTTCTCGACGCGCACGCGGGGATGAAATTCCGGTGTGTGAGTTGGGATCATTGAGCCGAACCGCTCCGACGCAAGATACAGCCACGACGCAGTGCCGTATTCACGCGGCAGATACGCCATTTTAAAATACACGCCGAGCAACTGGGCCTCCACTTCAGCAACACGATCCTCCGGCACGAGCAGAAAGTCTGCGTCGTAGTTCTCCGGGCTCTTGTCGTCATCGAAAAATAGCACGTTCGGCATGTCGCCAAGCTGCCAACTGAGCGGGAAGCGTTCGCCATAGACGTGCCCGTGGAGGTAGCGGTTCATCCTGTCTCGCTTCTCCAGCTCTTTGAGCGGCGTGAGCAGTTTGTTGATGTCCCATGTCGTCTGCACGTAGGCGTAGCGGTGTTTGTCATTCACGGGGTTGATCCGTGTGCGTCCTGGCGCGCCAAAGTTCAACTGCCATGCATCAATCGTAGGCTGTGCAAGCAGCACCATGAGCAACACGGTTACGGCAGCTCCGCCTGCGAATCCGCAAAGCCTGTGTGCCAGCCATCCAGTCATGATGAAAAGCGGAGGCAGCATGGCCAGCAGGCACCACGGAGTTTTGTATGGGATCAGTGAGTAGCCGATGAATGTTGCGACTCCATATAGTGCGAAAAATCTCAGCGAACGCGAACGCACTGGCAGCACAAGTAGCGGCGAAGCAATCAAACCGAGGAGCGCGGGCCACTCGTAGTCGAGCAGCAGATTTGCGAAATAATACACACTCTTGTGATGCTCTTGTTCCGTGCCGGGGCCGGTCGCGGTTCCTTTGTGCAGCATCGGCGTCCAGGTTTCCCACAACCCCGCAACGCCGCCCCAGTTCATACCGAAGCCCGAGTAAAACGCGACGACGATGCCAGCGCATACCGCGCCGATGCGGAGGACTTCTCGCCAGCCAGTTTGTGGTGCATCTGTGATTTCCGGCGCGGGTTCTTCGGTCGCTAGTTGCGCAGGGAGGAAAAGTGACGCTGCATTCGGGCGGTCATTGCGTGCAACGCGGACGGCTTCCGGCGCGAATAGATCCAGCAGCCAGACGCAGCCCAGCGCGAGCCCTGCTGCGATACAATGCAATGCGTAGGTTTCCTTCGTGAGCACCATTCCGGAGAGTCCCAGACCGAGCGCCCAGACATCGCCTTTGCTTCGCTGTTTTGCGCAACCAAAGACCCCGAGGCACGCGAGCATGGTAAAAAACATCAGCCACGATTCGTGAATCGCGTAGCGCGCGTAAAAAATCATCGCCGGAGAAAGCGCCATTGCCAGTGCGGCAATGCCCATCGCACGGAATGGCAGGAAACGGCGGAAGGCGAAGAGCAGTGCGACACTCGCCGTGCTGATGAGCACGGTCGGCATCCTTAGCGACCACACGCTTCGCCCAAAAAGCTGCTGCGATGGAAACAGCGCATAGAAATGCAGCGGTCCGTGGAAATTCTCTGGGCGATAGTGGTAGTAGCCCTCCGTGCGCATTCCATCAATGAGCGTGCCGTTCACGCCCTCGTCGAAATGCACCGGCTTGTAGTCGAGCGCCCACACGCGCACCACAAATGCGAGCGCGACAATCAGCATCATGAGCCATCGCTGACGTGCCGTCATACGATGTCCTCCGCGGGTGAAAATTTCTCAGCGCCAGCTAGGGCGCCCTTGTAGTGGGTTGGCATGTGTCTTTGACCGACGGCCCGCCTGACGCTAGGCGTGTTGCCGAATGTCAGGAGTGCCATTTCTATCGCTCGTCATCCCCGCCTACAACGAGGCGCAACGCTTGGAAGCGAGCCTGCTTGCGTTGCGCGGGCATCTCGCCAGCGCAAACGTGTCGCATGAGGTTGTCCTCGTCGTCGAGCGGAGCACCGACGGCACATTGGAACTAGCGCGCCGACTCACAGCCGGGCAAGCCGCGTTTCACGTCATCGGAAATGAAGCGCAGCGCGGCAAGGGCCACGCAGTCCGCACCGGGATGCTCGCAGCGCAGGGAGAGATCACATTTTTCATGGACGCAGACCTCTCGACTCCGCTCACCGAAATCAGCGCATTCCTCGCGTATTTCGACACGCATCCAGAGATTGACGTGCTCGTCGGCAACCGCGCCCACGCACACAGCGAGATTTTAAAAATGCAAAGTATCGTGCGTCGCAAGATGGGACAGACGTTCAACGCAGTCCTGCGCGCCATCGTAGGCATCCGCATCGCCGACACCCAATGCGGCTTCAAAGCATTCCGCCGCACCGCTCGACAGGCGATCTTCTCACGGCAGAAACTCAATGGTTTCGCCTTCGA
>JBEIQV010000423.1:0-1763 GCA_040376335.1 Verrucomicrobiia bacterium
AGCACATCCAGGGGAGTAACCTGCACCAGATGCGTCGTCTCTTCCTGCCTGCGGAAAACACCGGAGGCAGGCAGGATGGTGAACGACTCGAATCGTTTCGCGATGAGTTCTTGAATACGCGCAGGCGTGATCTTTGCAGACGAAGCTGAGCGCGGTGTGCTGCCGATGTAGAGTGTGAATAGTTTCATTCGGAGCCTTTCCCTGTCTCGCCAGCTTGTTGTTCCGCGTTTGGATCGTTTTCGATTTTTTCGGGTGTGTTTGCTGTCCCTGAAGCGGCTTCTGATTCTGTCGGTGGCGCGGGAGGATTACGACGGAGTTGTTCAAGCACCGCACTGTGCCTGGCGAGGATCGCGGCAAATTGCCTGCGATAAATGAGGTCACCAATGCCCGCCAGCACTGTTTCCCAGTGAGGCCAGCATTCGATACCCACCGAGCGAATTTCATCGATGTTTATCCAATCATACCACTTCGGCACCCCATTAAAGACAAGAAACTCCGCTTCGACAAGTTCGAAGGGTCTCCCAGTTTCGAGTGCCTCTCGCTTCAGTTTTTGGCGCATCATAGCCCTCTTGTAAAGTTCCCATCCATCCCAGCCCGCGCCACTTCCAACGACCCCTCCCAATTTGAAAATCGGATGATTCTTTGGTGGATTTTTGATGTGCTTAATAGCCATATTTTTTGATTATTGATGAATGTGCTTCGTTTCCGACCTGCTAGGCTTGTGATTCTGGCAGGTGCGGCCCGTTCGATGGATTTGCGTTGGCGTCTGTAGATGCCGTTTTTCGTCTGGTTCCGGCTTTGGGTTTGCGAGGAGCGTTCTTGGAAACCGTCGGCGACTTTCGTAATGACTTATCGAGCCAGCCAGCCCACAGCGCAGCTTCGACTACTCGAAAAATTGCTTCGCTACTCTCAGCAGCGTTCTGGGACGCCCTGGTGCCGCGCACCTTTCTGTGCAAAGCAATGAGTTGTTGCGTAGTCTCGATGACTTCGCAGTTCAGCGCATTTTCTCCGAATAAATCCGTGTAAGGCTGGACGAAACACGGATTATGAATCTCATCCAGCCACGGCGGGCGATGTTGTATTGAATTCGCGATCACATCAGGCGTTTCGCGATGCTGTCGCGCTGCATATTGCAACGTGTCACGCACCCACCCCGCAAGCTCGAGATCGGTGATAAAGATTTGTTCCTCAAATTCGACGCCGTGCAAGAGAAACAGGTGCGCGAACAGTTTCACGAACTTCTCCTCTACGATCGGTTGTGCGCTATAACGGGCGGCCGTCAATTTGAGCAACAAGTGCGAGTGCCATTCCACACGCGGCCGGGTGCGTGCGACCAGAGGTGCACGGCGCAATGCCTTTGAGAAAATTCGGGCATCCCGCCATCCATTGCGCGAAGCGTCATTGAGTGTCTCACGCAATACTGTTCGGCTCTCATTCCATAATTCATTCGCAGCCAGCGCGATTGCGGCGCGGAACCAGTAATAGATCAACAAAAGCGCACCATCAGGTTCATCAGCCTTCGGATCCGTCTCACGCAGTTGCGCATGGATGTCTACTACGCCCTTGTATATCGCCTGATGCCCGAAGCGGAGCCATGAAAAATGCAGGTTGAGTTGCTCCACAAGCTCGATGTCCTGCTGCTCCGGACGAATTGCGTCCACGGCGCTGGAAAGCCATTGCGGACTGGCCAGCGCGTAATCGTATGCGGATTCAAAGGCGAATGCGCACACTTCATCAAAGCCGACACCGGTTCGCTCGAGTTG
>JBEIQV010000029.1:0-18815 GCA_040376335.1 Verrucomicrobiia bacterium
CTGGAAGCTGATTGATTTGCGAGTGGACGACCGGCTCGCCGCGATTTTCGACGAGCCCGAGGATCCCCGCGCCCGCGAGGCCCAGCCGCAATTATAGGCGACGCCGGAGTTTCGATGTTTGCCGACGCGCTGCGCTTCATCCGCTTTTCGCACACCGTCTTTGCGCTGCCGTTTGCGCTCGGCGCGATGCTCGTCGCAGCGGACGGATTGCCTTCAGCAAAATTGTGCGGGCTGATCGTGCTGGCGATGGTTTTTGCGCGCACAGCGGCGATGCTTTTCAACCGGATCGCCGATTGGGAAATAGACAAACGCAACCCGCGCACCGCCGCGCGGCACAAGCTGCTGCCAAAGTCCGTCGCGATTGCGCTGCTCGTCGCGAGCACGGCGGCGTTCATCTTCACGGCATGGCGGATTAATATGCTTTGTCTCCTCCTCGCGCCGATCGCGCTCGCGATGATTTTCGTCTATTCGCTCACTAAGCGTTTCACGCACTACAGTCATTTTTTTCTCGGGCTTGCGCTGGCGGTCGCACCGGTCGGGGCGTGGCTCGCGGTGACGGGTGCGTTTGCGTGGCCACCCATCGTGCTCGCGCTCGCGGTCGTGCTGTGGGTCGCGGGGTTCGACATCATCTACGCCACGCAGGATCACGACTTCGACCGCGCCGAGGGACTGCACTCGCTCGTGGTGAAAATGGGCATCCCGCGCGCGCTCACGCTGGCGAAAGTTTTGCACGCATCCGCGTTCGCGCTGCTCGCCGGGTTCGGCTGGTTTGCGGGACTCCACGTTCCTTACACCATCGCGCTCGTCCCCATCGCCGCCGCGCTCATCTATGAGCACCGCAGCGTGCGCAGACTCGATATAACCGCCATCAACCGCGCTTTTTTCCTCAGCAACGCCTTCGTCGGAGTGGTCTTCGTCGCCGGTGTCGCGTGCGACATTTTCCTGCGCTGAAATACCGTCTATTTGGCGTCCTCAAACCAACTGATCACGCGGTAGTCCGCCACGAGGCCGCCCTCACTCATCGCCTCATCGTAATGGAACGCCTGCACGCCGGTCATCGTGATGCTCTTTCCGACAAAGGCCCCGTAGATCGAGTCCGAACTGCCGCCGCCGACCATGGTGATGTTGTAGTTTGGCGCGTAGGCCGCTCCACGGAAGCCGCCGTTGCCAGCGATTTTTATGCTCCCTGTGGTGATGTTGCCGCTTGAATCTGGGAGACGCTCCACCCCGTAGAGTTGGAAGCTGAGCGGGTCGCTGGGATTCGCCACGCCTTTTCCCGTCAGGTCTGCGTCGCCCACCACAAATATGCGAACTTTCACCCCCGGATCCAAAATGATCTGCGCCTCTCCGCTGAGTCTGGCATCCCCGTTCACCAGAATTTGCGCGTAGGTGGCGATTCCATTGCTGGCACCCGTGATGCGGAAGGTATTCGTGCCGCTCAAATTGATCTGGGAAAGGATGATCATAGTCGGATTGCCAGCCGAGGCCGCTACGCTGGTGGTGCTGGTGACTGTGGAGGGAGTGCCCGCCGTTGGTGTCATCGTGGGGCGGATGACTTTGAAAAGCTCCTGATAAAAGTCGTTTCGGATTTGCCCTGTCACGTTGCCTGCATTCAGAACACTGCCGCTATTGGTCGAGGCATCGCCGTATATGTGTGCGTTACCCGCGTCTATGGCTGTGTCGTTCGTGGCGATGTCGCCATTGGACTGCCGTTTTGCCACGTCGTAAAAGCCATTCGTGGATTTTGTGGAATAGCGGGAGTCGTAGCTGTCCACCACGATGTTCAGATTGTTCATGTCAATCTTCTTGTCTCCCAGGAGGGCGAGGCGGAATGCGCCAACCGGCTTGACGATGGCCTCGATGAGGCGGGAGGCCTGGGGCGAGGCTATGGTCTGCGCAGTGCGATGGTCTTTGTAAAAATCGAGTTTGCGAAGCCCCACATCCAGCGGATCTCCAGAGATGGCGCGTGTGCCGGGGACTTCCGCGTAGCCAATCGAGCGGACGCGATACCATTGCGTGCCGCGCGCGTCGCGCAGTTCCTCCGGCGCGGCCACTTCGACGCGCGCCCAGGAACGCTGGCCGCCCTCACCGGTGCGCAGCATGACGCTGGTCGTGGTGGAGGTTGTCCCGCTTGTCGGCCCGCCGGTCGTTCCATCATCGCGTGCCCATGTGCTAAATGCGGCGGTCGGCTCGTAAAGGGATGTGCGCAGTTCTGCGACGGCGAGATCCACGCCGCTTTCCGCCGCAAGCAAGGCTTCCTGCCAGGAGGCGGTTTGAAAGGCGAGGCGATGCCGGTTGCCGAGCACGGACATGACAACACCGCTGAGGACGGCAAGCGTGGTGAGGATTCCGAGCGCCATGATGAGGACGCTGCCGGAAGTGCGACGTTGATGGAAAATAGGAATCATGAGGTGCGGCGGTTGCGCAGGAGAGTGCGGATGGTTCCCGATGTGCCGCCACGGCCTTCCTCACGGTTGCCGTTCTGGCGGAAGGTCGGGACGAAAGTGATCGAGACTTGGATCACCTGGCCCAAGTCCGTGAAGTTAAACTGAAAATCCTGCACGTTTTGCGCGATGACCACGCTGGTGCCTCCGCTGGAGCGCATGATATTCGAGCCTTCCTTAAAATAGCGGATCGTCGGCGCATTGGTCGTGTCGCCATACACCGCATAGCCGTCGGAGATCGTGGGCATGCGCGGGTTGCCGGTCACATCGTAGTAGTCGGGGATGGTGAGCTGAAGTTGTCCGTTCGCGGTGGAAACGGTGAGCGCCCGGCGTAAATCCAGGGCCATGTAGTCGAGCACGCGGACTTGTTCCGTCTGGCTGCGCACATACTGCATGCTCGCGTTGAAATTCCGCTGTAGAGCAATCGATCCGGTCAGCAGCACTGCGACGATAATTACCACGACCGCCATGCTGACCATGAGTTCATTGAGGGTGAATGCGTTTGTTGAGCGCTTGCGCATGGCTCTAGTTCTTTCCATTCGACTTCCCAACGTTTCCCCGCCCGTTGCCGTTACCGGTGGTAGTGGTGGTAGTAGTTGTTGTCGTGGTGGTGGTCGTGCCGCTGCTGGTGTTGGAGGGTGTAGTCCCGCTAGCCACTGCGCCAAAGGCTGGGAGGGTCATACGGTTGACTCCACCATTTGAAACAATGGCGACGGACTGGCGTTTACGCACCCGTCCATCTAGGTTCGTCCATGAAACTTCGAGCAGCACCTTCGCTGTGCGCTGGCTGAATAGACCGTCGCCATTGCCTAGCATGACCACAGCGCCGTTTCCGGAACGAGTCACAATGAGTGGATTGCAAGCCTTCTCATCTGGATAGGCAGTCACCTTGAGTTGTTCAGTAAGATTGCTGATCGGCGCTGCAGAAAGAGGGCCGGCTGCAAAAAAAGTGGTTTTCACATACTGGGCATCGGTCAACTGCTTCCAAGTCGCGATTCGCATCTGCTCGATACGTTCCTGCAAACAGAGGTTTGAAGAGATGACTTCGTGGGTGGAGCGAACGGTGCGCAATTGCTGGGAGTTCATAGAAATGAACCCGGCAAAACCAAAACCAACCACTGCGACGCTGATCAAAGATTCCACCAATGTAGTGGCCCTGCGGCGCACGTTTTTGATGTAGTCAAATCGAATCATGCCTCGCTTAGAGCTAGTTTGATGCTAGCCGCAGAGAAATTATGGAAAATATAAACACCGTGCGCACCAAGGTGATAACCGCGCTCCCCTACCGACACGCGCTATCGTAAACTACAGAAACACAGTGGTATCTGCAATTATACGAGATAGGTATATTGACTGCAATTTTTACATTATTTCGACCATATCATGTCTAATAATGACACTCCTTACTCTCGCGCCGTCTCCACACGCACGGTGGCGTTGTAGTCAGGCACGCCGCCGCCTGCGTCCACGACGCCACGGCGGATGATCGTGTTTCCTTCGGGCCACATGACTTGCAGGTTGCCGGATGCGATGTCGGCGAGAAAGACGCGGCCTTCGTAGCGGCCCAGTTCGTTCACGAGCGCGATGGGGTCATTGTTTTTCACGCCGAGCCTTGTGGCATCCTCTTGCGACATGAACACAGCGTCGCGATCCGCGCCGGTGAGCGGGTCCGTTTCGGCGTAGATGAGCGTGTTGAATTGCTTGCCGCGCCGCGTGCTCACGTGGAAGCAGCCCTCCGCGTGGCCAGCAGGGACTTCCGGCGCGCTCAGGTGCGCCTTGTGGTCGCCCGTCTCGAAAACTCCGCCCGCGCAAAGGTGCGCTCCGCCGTATTGGAAGGCGTCGCCGAGTTTTTTCAAATGCTGCACGCCATCGTAAAAAGGCACGACGCGGGCGATTTCCTCGCGCATGGCCTGTCCGGTTTCGCAGCCGAAAAGATGCGCGCGTTCGGGGAAGGTCGCGGTGGCGATTTGACGGAGGATTTTCCACTCCGCGCGACATTCGCCGACCTGACGGGTGAGTTCCGGCGAAAACATGACGCGGCGCTCGGTGCTCGTCTCGGTGCCGCCGTCGTCCTGCTCGTAGCGGGTTTTCGCGGGCAATAAGAGCACTTCCTCGCGGGCTTCGATGAACATTTGATCCGTGAGAATGATGTCCTGATGCACACGCAGCGGGACATTCTCCATCGCACGCGCTACGTAGTCCGGCTCGGGCAGTGTGCGGAGGAAATTGCCGCCGAGATTGTAAAAAACATCCAACTCGCCGCGCCCGCACGCGTCCACCATGTCCACCGCCGTCATGCCCGGCCACGATGGAACATCGAAGCCATACTCGCGCGAAAGCCACGCTGCGTTCTCGGCGTTCACGGATTTCACGCCGGGGAATGCGGTGCAATATGCGCCCATCTCCGCGCCGCCCTGCACGGACGAGTGGCCGCGAATCGGCATCACACCGCATTTGTCGCGTCCCACCCAGCCGCGTGTGAGCGCGAGGTTCAGGATCATCTGCACACCGTCCGCGCCGTGCGGATGCTGCGTGATGCCCATGCTCCACACAAAGATACCCGTCTTCGCGGCGTGCATCATTTTTGCAAACTCCTCCATGCTCGCGCGCGGCAGGCCTGCGCGTTGTTCGAGCAGCGGCCAGTCGAGCGATTCGACTTTCGTTCGCACTGCGTCCCAGCCGGTGCAGCGTTCGCGGAGAAAGGCCTCGTCCATCCAGCCATTCGCGCACGCCACTTTCAGCACGCCGTAGATGAAAGCGATGTCGCCGCCCTGCGCGACGGGGAACCAGTAGTCCGCGATGTCCGTGCCGAAGAGCGCGCTGCTCACCGTGCTTGGCACCCAGTAGCGTTTCATGCCGGGCTCGAGCAGCGGATTTACGAGCACGACTTTCGTGCCGAGCAGTTTCGCTTCGTGGAGGTATTTGGTGGAGACGGGCTGGTCGTTCGCCGGGTTGCTGCCGAAAAACACGAGCAGGTCGGTGCCATACCAATCCTTGTAGCTGCAAGTGCTCGCGCCCACGCCGAGCGTCTTCTTCATCGCGGCGCCGGACGGGCTGTGGCAAAGGCGCGCGGCGTTATCAATGTGGTTCGTCCCGAGGAAGCGCGCCGCCTTTTGCGCCATGTAATAAATCTCGTTCGTCACCCCTCGCGACGTGACGAAAAACGCCACGCGCTTCGGATCGGCCACGCGGATGCGACGCGCGACACGCTCAATGGCGTCGTCCCACGAAATGCGCCGGAAGCCCTTCGCTCCGCGCTCACGCACCATCGGGAACGCCAGTCGACCCATCTCACGCAGCTCGTCGTTGCGCTTATTTTTCAAAAGGGACACGTCTTCGAGCAGGCGATGATCAAGCGCGGGAGCGGTGTTCAGCCGGAGCAGATTCAGCCGCGTCATGCAAAGGTGCGGGCCTTTGATCGTCCAGTCGTGCAGCCCCGCGACGCCGAGCGCACAGCCATCGCAAACACCCTTCGTGATCACCTTGTAGGCGTAGGGGAGATTGTCGCGATTTTTCCAAATGATCCCGAGCATATCCCGGAAATGCT
Source organism: Verrucomicrobiia bacterium (assembly GCA_040376335.1). GTDB lineage: Bacteria > Verrucomicrobiota > Verrucomicrobiia > Chthoniobacterales > Chthoniobacteraceae > SXWH01. The sequence goes on from JBEIQV010000029.1 coordinate 5,992, forward strand.
TTGGCTTGATCTCGCCCAGACCGAAAGGAATCAGGCGGCGGAGAAAACTGGTCTTTGCAACAGCAGGCATCCTCTCCGTGTAGTAAGCCGCACGCGCTGCCGCAAGCACGGCGCTTGTCAGTCGCGCAGGATTTTCGCAAACACGTTCGCCATGTCTGATCGCTCACTTCTTTCCAACAAGCCACTCGACCCGCGCGACCGCCTCATCTTCGCGCTCGACGTGCCCACGCTCGCCGACGCCCGTGTCTGGGTGGACCGCCTCGGCGACTCCGTGACCTTTTACAAACTCGGCCTCGAATTTTGTATGGGCGGCCAATACTTCGAGTTGCTCGAAGAACTGAAAGCGCGAGGAAAAAAAGTTTTCGCCGACCTCAAGTTTTACGACGTGCCCGCGACTGTTCGCGGAGCCGTGGCGAACCTCGCCCGCAGCGGCGCGTATTGCTGCACGCTCCACGGTGTCAGCTCCATCTACGCGGGAGCCGTGCCAGTGCGCGGCGCGATGAAACTGCTCGCCGTCACCGTCCTCACGAGCCTCGACGCGGGCGACCTCGCCGAGTTGGGCTGGAGTGGCACCGTCGCCGACCTCGTCTCCATGCGCGCACGACGCGCCATTGAGTCGGGCATTGATGGCCTCATCTGCTCCGGGCAGGAAGCCGCGCGTCTTCGCCGCGAACTCGGCCACGACCCGCTCATCATCACCCCCGGCATCCGCGCTGCAAACGAACGCGGCGGCGACGATCAAAAACGCACGATGACCGTGGAAGAAGCATTCCTGGCCGGAGCCGATCACATCGTCGTAGGGCGCCCCATCCGCAACGCCCCCGACCCCCGCGCCGCCGCCGAGGCAATGCAGTCCGAAATCGCGGACATCTTCCGCGCCCGCTGAAATCGGCGGGAGTCCCAGCGCGTGTTTAAAGGGACTTATTTAAAAGCCACGACACCGAGTGGTGGGAGCGTGAACTTCAACCTCGACTGCCTTTCATGATATTTGCCCCCTAGGGAACCGCTGATTTATCCGCAGAAAACAACGTCTCCTGATGTAATCAGCGGTTCTTTATGGAAACGCTGATTTATTCCCGCGAAACACGCGAAAAGTCGCGAAAGGTGAACAGAGTTCAGGACATATCTCTCACAGAATATCCAATTTTGTGAGCCGGGTGGCTGGTTCGGTGGGGCGGACGGCGGATGGGGTCGGATAGGCCGGAGATTATGTTTTGTAGGCGGGGGATGGCGCTCTTCGATAGCACGAGGGAGATCGAGGCTGTCTGCGAAAATTAAGGGACTTGTTTGAATGCCACGACGGCGAGGGGCGGGAGGGTGATGGTGAGGGAGTGGCTGCGGTTCATCCACGGCACGGGCTCGGCGTGTCCGCCGCCGAAATTGCCGATGTTGCTTCCGCCGTAGGCTTCGCTGTCGGTGTTCAGCACTTCGCGCCAGAGCCCGCCGCCGGGGACGCCGAGACGGTAGCCGTGCCGGACGCAGGGTGTGGCGTTGATGACAAATACAATGGCGGTGCCGTGGCGGGCGCGGCGGAGGAAGGCGAGGACGCTGTTGTCGGCGTCGTGCAGATCGATCCACTCGAAGCCTTCCCATGTGTCGTCCATGTCGAAAAGCGAGGGCTCGTTTTTGTAGAGTTGATTGAGGTCGCGGACGAGGCGCTGCACGCCGGAGTGGGGGCCGTATTCCAAAAGATGCCAGTCAATGGAGCGGTCGTGGTTCCATTCATCCCGCTGCGCAATTTCGCCGCCCATGAAGAGGAGTTTTTTCCCGGGATGCGCCCACATCCACGCGTAGAGCAGGCGCAAGTTGGCGAACTGCTGCCATTCGTCGCCGGGCATTTTGTTGATGAGCGAGCCTTTGCCGTGGACGACTTCATCGTGGCTCAGCACGAGGATGAAGTGCTCGTGAAATGCATACACGAGTGAAAAGGTGGCCTGCCCGTGATGGAAGCGGCGATAGACGGGGTCGAGCGCCATGTAGTTGAGCGTGTCGTGCATCCAACCCATGTTCCATTTGAAGCCAAAGCCGAGGCCGCCGAGGAAAGTCGGGCGCGAGACGCCGGGCCATGCGGTGCTTTCCTCCGCGATGGTCATCGCGCCGGGGTGGCGCTCGTAGCAGACTTCGTTGCAGCGTTTGAGGAAATGGATCGCGTCGAGATTTTCGCGCCCGCCAAATGCGTTCGGCACCCACTCGCCGTGTTCGCGCGAGTAGTCGAGGTAGAGCATGGAAGCGACGGCATCCACGCGCAGGCCGTCCACGTGATACTCGGCGAGCCAGAAGAGCGCGTTGGCGATGAGGAAGTTTCGGACTTCGTTGCGCCCGTAGTTGAAAATGAGCGTGCCCCAATCCTGATGCTCGCCCTGTCGCGGATCGGCGTGCTCGAAAAGCGCAGTGCCATCGAAGCGCGCAAGGCCATGCGCGTCCTTCGGAAAATGACCTGGCACCCAATCGAGAAGGACGCCGATGCCGCGCTGGTGCGCGCGATTTACGAAATCACGAAATTCGTCGGGGTTTCCATGGCGCGAGGTCGGCGCGAAATAGCCGCAGACCTGATAACCCCACGAGCCGTCGAACGGATACTCGGCGACGCCCATCAACTCGACATGCGTGTAGCCCATTTCCACGACGTAATCGAGCAGCGTGTCGGCAAGTTCGCGCCACGTGAGCAGGCCGATGCCGTCCTTTCGCCGCCATGATCCGGGATGCACTTCGTAGATGCTCACTGCTTCGCGATGCCACTCGGTCGTGCGACGTTTTTCCATCCACTGCTCATCGTCCCAGGTGAATTTGTCAAGCCTCCACACGAGCGATGCCGTGGCCGTGCCGTGCTGCGAAAAGAACGCGAATGGATCGCTCTTCACGTGCAAATGGCCGTCGCCGCCGAGCAACTCAAATTTGTAGTGCGCGCCCTCGCCGACATCCGGCAGGAAAATCTCCCAAATGCCGATGGGAAAAATTTTGCGCATGACATGAACGCGCCCGTCCCAGCCATTCCAATCGCCGACGACCGACACGCGCCGCGCATTCGGTGCCCACACGCGGAAGACCGTGCCCGCGACGCCATCGTGCTCTTCGCAATGCGCGCCGAGCTTGTGCCACAATTCCCAGTGCTGCCCCTCGGTGAACAAATGCTGATCGAGTTCACCGAGCATCACGGGGAAGGAGTAAGGGTCACGGATTGTCCAATTGGATCCGTCGTGACCGGTGCAGCGCAGCGCGTAGCGGATGAGCTCTTTTGCGCCATTCAGCTTTGCGATGAAAAAACCAGCGTCATCCACGCGCTCGGCAGGCCACTCACGCATCCCGCCGATTTCTTTCACCATGATGGCACGTGCGCCGGGCTGGAAAATGCGGATAACCAGATGTCCGGCTTCCTCATGCAATCCCAACAGTGCAAATGGATCGCCATGGTCGGCGCGAAGGAGCGATGCGATGGATGCGGTGAGGCTCATGCGCTCTTCATAGGCACTGGGCAGAAATGCGGCAAGCGTGCTCGCTTTCAGAAAGTGAACGCACCTACGCGCTCAAGAGCGGTTCGAGGTGTTTGTTGTAAATGGCGCTCCAGCTTGATTGAGCGAGCGTGGTTTTGCGCGCGATGTGCCTGGGGTTTGCGCTGAGGTGCGTTGCGATCTGCGCGGCGATTGAGGCGGGAGGGGTTGCGAGTTCGATGAATGACACGTTCGCGGGCGCAATGGCACGGAGTGGCTCGATGTCGGCGGCGAAAATTGGGAGACGATGGAGCGTGGCTTCGAGCACGGGCAGGCCGAAGCCTTCGCTGCGGCTGGGAAAGATGAGCGCGTCGGCGATGTTGTAGAGTGCGGCGAGTTCAGCGTCGCCGACTTCCATGTGTTCGCCGACAAAGAGCGCCTCCCGCTCGATGCCGAGACGCGTTCTTTCGGAACGCAGCCATGCGGCGTATTCACCTGATGCGGGGTTGTGTGGATCTTCGGCTCCGGTGATGAGCAGTGCTACGCGATGGCCCTGCGCTTTCATCTCTGCTGCGACTGCGAGACTTGTCTCGACGTTCTTTCGCCGCAACAAACGTGTCGGATGAAAGAGGACGATTCGTCCGTCGAGCAGTGAGAACTCGTCGGCGAACCGTGCGACGTTCGCTGGCAATCCGAGCACGCGCACGGGGTCAAGGCCGTTGGAAATAATCTCACAATCCGTGTTTGTGAGTTCGCGGAATTGCCGTGCGCGAAGTTCCGAGACGGCGATGTAGCGGTAGCGGGGATGCGCTCGGCGGAGTATTTCAGGCACAGGCGCGAGGTCGGGGTTGCAGGCGGCGATGTCATGCACCCAGGCGATGAAACGGACGGCGGGCAGTTCTTCCGCGAGTTGCGCAAGGGCGTTGGTCAGCGCCATGTCAAAGGGCATGGTCGCGACGTTGTGGATGAAGACCATATCGCTCGCAGCAAGCACATCACGCAGAGTGGTAGCACAATTTTCCGCAGGTAAAAGGACGACCCGCACGCGCGTGTCCACGCTCTCTCCACGCTGGCAGAGCACGGTGACTTCGTGTCCGTGCGCCGCGAAAAGGCGCGCGTGTTCCTCCATCACCCGCTCGACGCCGCCGACCACCGGCGCATACGCATAATGGACAAGTGCGACCTTCATGGCGCGGGCGCTGCTTTCCGGGTTTGTATGAGAATCGTAGGCATCGTCGTCGTGCTCGCCATCGTCTATTACATTTACGGACGCAACGGCGACAAAACATCACTACAAAATCGCGTCGCCGAAGCGCAGGCCGAGGCGGCGCAGGTCACTCCCATGTCGCCTCCCACTCAGCCGACCAACTCACTGCGCGCTCCAATGGATCGCACGCGTCAGGTGCTTGATCAGGTGAAACAGCGCAACGGCAAGGGCGAGTTCTAATCAATATTTAGACCGTATCCAGTTGCCCTCGGAAAATCCAAATGAGGGCCTTCACGCCCAATTCCGGGAGGTTGAATGGCTTGCCCACAAAATCGTTTCCCCCACTAAGACTCGCTTGGGCTTTATTCTGAAAAGAAGCCATTCCGGTGAGGAATACGATGGGAGTCTTTTTATGAGCTTCGAGTGCGCGGATTTTGCAGCAAAGATCAAAGCCGCTCATCTCGGGGAGTCCGACATCGAGGAAAATCAGATCGCTCGTGTGACCGTTCAGTTTTTCGAGAGCAGAGCCCGGCGTTAGATAACATTCGTTTTTCAAACCGGCCAGTTGCATGGCAGCAGTGATGAATTGAAGTGTGCTGTCCTCGTCATCCACGACAACAATGCGTGAGGTGGCGGGGTCTTTCGTCCGACCCATATTCTCGGGCGCGCCGAGAGTGCCGAGAAAATCAATCGCCTGCCCGATGGTGCGCAATGTGGATGCGTTGAGTTGCTCCGGCATTTCATTCAAATCGCACATTAACAAATCGAAGGCTGCGGCAATTTGAGCCAGCGGCTTGTTATGAACCAGCGCAGCCTTTTCGGCGAAACAATGCACAAGCGCCCACAAAGCACGGAGCATACTTTGGTCGGGGGCTGATGCAACAAGGCCAGGCAGACAGTGCCGCATTTGATTCAAGCTTTCCGGCCCGCTCTCCAACGCCATGTTCAACCACGTCTGATCGGGCTCAAATAGAGGAGCATCAATCGAATCACCAAGACCCGGAAGATCGAGTGCGGTTTTTGCGGCGTCAATGACCGATGCAATGGGGTGCGCTCCACGGCTGATCACTTTTGTCGCACCTGCTTTCAGGGCGGAACTGCCGAGTTGCGCTAGCACGGTCGGAAAAATGAGGACTGGCAATTGCAAAGTCTCGGGGTCGTGGCGCAGCGATTTGATGAGTTCAATGCCACCACTCGTTGGTAAAACAAGATCCAGAATGAGAAGGTCAGGCTTCTTGCTTTCAATGATTTTAGGCACCTGCTCGTAGTTGCGCGTGCTGTCCACGACAAAGCCGCTGCCCTCAAGTTTTTCCCTATAAAGGTTGGTGAGGAGTCGGTCGTCGTGAACGAGTAGGATGCGTTTGGTGCTCATGCAGTTGGCTGATTCTTACATCCATGCGAACGCAAAGACTGTGCCGCACCGCCTATTCATTTCGGAATACACCGTATCGAACATTCACCTATCACCCTGCGTGGAGAGGAGGTTGAAAGCATACATAGCACATAGAATTTCTCGCCTGCGGATTTGCGGCTTGGCGTGGGGCACCGGTGGGCCTAGGCGGCGCCGGTTCCGCTTTCGAGTTGTTCGCTGTGGAGGTTCGGGGATTTGCCGAAGCTTTCTGCGATGCTCGGGATGGGGTTGGCGTTGCTGTTGCCGAGGACGTCGGTGCTCTGGTTGCTTTCTTCGCGGGCGCGGAATTTGACGCCGACGAGTTTACTGACGCCGTGTTCCTCCATGGTGACGCCGTAGAGGGCGTCGGCGCGGGCGATGGTGCGTTTGTTGTGGCTGATGACGACGAACTGGCTCTGGCCGACGAAGCGGTCGAGGATTTTGATGAAGCGGTTGATGTTCGATTCGTCGAGCGGGGCGTCCATTTCGTCGAGGACGCAGAACGGGCTCGGCTTCACCATGTAGATGGAGAAGAGGAGCGCGACGGCGGTCATGGTTTTCTCGCCGCCGCTGAGGAGGGTGATGCTGGTGAGTTGTTTACCGGGCGGTTTGGCGATGATTTCGATGCCGCATTCGAGCGGGTCGGCTTCGTCGGTCATGACGAGGTTGGCCTGGCCGCCGCCGAAGAGTTCTTTGAACATCTCCTGGAAGTTGACGCGGATTTTCTCGAAGGTCTCGGCGAACAACGTGCGGGTGGTGGTGTTGATTTTGTTGATGACGCCGAGCAGTTCTTCCTTCGCGTTGGTGGTGTCGGTGATTTGTTGTTCGAGGAAGATGTGGCGTTGTTCGAGTTCTTCGAATTCGGCGATGGCGTCGAGGTTGACGGGGCCCATGCTGGCGAGGCGGGTGTCGAGTTCGCGGGTGAGGTTTTCGATGCGGGCCCAGTCCACGGTTTCGACGGGTGCGGGTTCTTCGGCGGCTTCGCTGTCGGCGGAAATTTGTGTTTCTTCCTCGGCGGGTGCGGTGCTGTCTTCGGCGGTGACATCGAATTTGCGGACGCGTTTGCCGATGTCGCGGAGGCAGGCGTTGAGTGCGTAGCTGTCGGGGGTGAAGTCGCGCAGTTCGAGGGTGTATCGCTTGCTGATGTGGTCGGCGATGGAGCTGGCTTTGAGTTCGAGCTGGGTGATGCGGACTTCCATGGCGCCGCGTTGCTCGACGCATTGGTTTTGTTCGCGGCGGACGAGGCGCAGGCGCTCGGCGAGTTCTTCGGCGGAGGCGACGATGGCGATGCGTTCCTCTTGCAGTGAGGTGACTCCGCTTTCGGCTTCGCGGATGCTGACGGCGAGGCGTTCGAGGTTGCTGGAGATTTCGGCGTTTTCGGCCTGAAGTGCGGCGGCGCGGTCTTCGTAGCCGGCGATGTCGTTCTGGCGTTCGGCGATGAGTTGTTCGAGTTCGCCGAGGCGGGCCTGCATAGGCTGCCGCTGGTGATGGAGGAGGCTGTGGCGCTGGCGCTCGGTGGCGACTTTGATTTTGAGTTCGTTCAGTTCGCCGCCAATTTCGCTTTCCTGCGCGCGGAGCATTTCGATGGAGCGCTGTGCCTCGCCGCGCTGGGCGATGATGCTTTCAAAGCTGTTCATCACTTCCTGCGCCTCGGCTTCGAGTTCGCCGTGGCGGGCGTTGGCTTCGCTGAGGCGGCCTTCGGCGGCCTGCTTTTCCCAATCGAGGGATTGCGTTTTCTTTTCCGCCTCGGCGCTGTCGCGCTCGATCATGGCGAGCTGGTTGCGAAGGGTGGAGACTTGGACGGTGGCGTTTTGTTTTTCCTCGCGCGCTTCGTTCAACGCGCTCTGTGCGGCTTCGATTTCGGCGGAAGTTTCGGCGTGGCGGGCGTTGAGATTTTCGAGTTGCGCGTTGAGTTCGGCGACTTGTGTTTCGAGTTCGGCGATCTGGTTCTTTCGCGCGAGGATGCTGTTCTTTCCATCGGCTTCGCTGGCTCCGCCGTAGAGGATGCCGTGGCCGTTGATGACTTCGCCGGCGAGTGTGACGATGGAGGAGCCGCGCATTTGCGGGAAGATGCGGAGCGCGGTGGCGAGGTCGGGGACGAGCGCGGTGTGGTTGATGAGGCGCTCGACGAGGCGGGCGACTTCGGGCTGCGGTTTGATTTTGCGGATGAGCCAGTCAATCGCGCCCTCGGGCAGCTTCATGGTTTCGTTGCTGACGTGCTCGAAGACGGTTTCCAGTTCGCGCAATGCGAGGGACGCTTTGCCGAGTTTCTGCGCGGTGAGCGTCTTCACGACGGATTCGGCGACCATCGTGTCTTTCATGACGATGGCCTGCAAATTCGCGCCGAGGGTCGCTTCGACTGCGGTGACGTATTCGGCGGGCACTTCGATGAATTGCGCGAGCGCTCCGTGGATGGCGGGTTTGAAAAAGTCGGCGTTGTCGAGCCCGCGAAGGACGGCCTGCGTGCCTTCGCTGAGACCTTCGCCGCCTGCGTTGAGTTGCAACAGCACGTCGAGGCGTGAATTTCGCTCGGCGAGCGAGTGCTGCACTTCCCGCTGTTCGCGATCAATTTCCACGATGCGCGCTTGTGTTTCGCGCAGCGCGGCATCTGCGGAGGTGAGTGCGACGGTGCGTTCTTCGAGGTCGAGAATTGCGCGGTTGAGATCGTTTTGCGCGGTGGCGAGTTGTTCGTTTGCGCGGGCAAATGCGAATTCCAGTTGGTTGATTTCACCTGCGAGAGCGGCGAGGCGGGCCTCTGCGGCTTCGCGTTGCTGGAGCGTGGTGGACATCTGTGCGCGCAGGCTGCCGACTTTGCTCTCCAAACGCGCGGCGTCGTTGTTCAGTGCGCTGATGCGTGCATCCGCTTCCTGACGCTGCGAGGTGAATCCAGCGGCGCGCGCCTGCACTTCTTCCATGCGGCGGAGTTCGCTGGCGAGAAGTTCGGTGATTTGGACGAGTTCGCTGTCCGTGTCGCGCAGTTGTGTTTCTGCGTTTTGGAATTTCTCCTGCGCACCGGCGATGTCCGCGCGGTAACGCTCCTGGAGGGATTCAAATTCGGTGGCGCGCTCGGCGTTGAAAGAAAGACGGCTTTCGTGATTGGCGACGCGCTGCCGCAAGTCCTGCACGGTCTGCCGTGCCGCAGCGAGACGCGCTTCCATTTCATCCACCGCCGCACGCTGGGCGTGGGCCTGTTCCTCTTCGGCGGAGACTTGCACTTCGAGTTCGTATTGGCGCACGGAGAGCGCTTCGAGTTCCTCGGCATTCGAGGCGCGCGAGCTTTCCAATTCGTCCCACTGGCGCTTCGCGTGGTGAGTCTCCAGCGTGCGGAGATCCTCCAGCATTCCCTGATAGCGCTTCGCTTTCGCCGCCTGCCGCTGCACGCTGCCGATCTGGCGCTTCACTTCTTTGATGATGTCGGCAAGACGCAGCAAGTTCGCCTCGGTCGCCTCCAGTTTGCGGAGTGCTTCCTTGCGTTGGAATTTGTATTTCGTAATCCCCGCCGCTTCCTCGAAAATCGCGCGCCTGTCTTCGGGACGGCTCGACAAAATCTGATCGATCTTGCCCTGCTCCATGATCGAGTAGGCCGAGCGCCCGATGCCCGTGTCCATGAACAGCGAATGGATGTCCTTCAAACGGCACGGCGTGCCATTCAGCAAATACTCGCTGCCGCCCTCGCGGAACACACGGCGCGTGATTTTCACCTCGTGCCAGTCCAGCCCGAGCTGCTCCTCGCACTCGCTGAACGTCATCGAGACTTCCGCCATGCCCAGCGCGGGCAGCGAGTCCGTGCCGGAGAAAATTACGTCCGTCATTTCGCCGCCGCGCAGCGCCTTGGCCGACTGCTCGCCGAGCACCCAGCGGATGCTGTCGAGGACGTTGGATTTGCCGCAGCCATTTGGCCCGACGACGCAAGTCACGCCGCGGTCGAAATTGAGTGTGGTCTTTGGTGCGAATGATTTGAAACCGAAGATTTCGAGGCTCTTGAGATACATGGTGAAATGGGTGGTTTTTTCCGAAAGTCGCCGGAGAATGAAATCCGCCCGCAAACCGTGCAAGCACTATTCCGTGTGGTCGGTGATAATTTTCAACCACAAGATATGGTAAATCCCGCCACACTGGCCGAAGCACCTCAAACAGGCAGAAAAGTTGAAAATCAGAACGACGGGGGAGCATTTCAAGACATTGGCAGGAACAACCGCACACCTCCCTCCGTCGCACTTGACGGAAAAAGCAAAACCGCCAGCATCCCGCCTTCTTTTCAACCAAACTCACCACCATGAACCGCCGCATCTTCCTCGCCGCCCTGCTGCTCGCCACCAGCACCATCGCTTTTGCCGATGGGCTACCGAAAATCAAAGTCGCCTGCGTGGGCGACAGCATCACCGAAGGAGCAGGCGTGCGCGATGGGAATAAAAAATACCCGACACAGCTCGGCGTCATGCTCGGCGCGAATTACGACGTGAAAAACTTCGGTGTGAGCGGCAGCACGATGCTCGACAACGGCGACCTCCCTTACAAAAAGCAGGCGGCTTTCAATAACGCCCTCGCCTTTGCGCCGGACATCGTCGTCATCAAACTCGGCACCAACGACAGTAAGCCGCAGAACTGGTCGAAAAAAGGAGGTTTTTCAGAATCCGCCAAATCGCTCGTGGACGCTTTTCGGAAGGCAAATTTCAAAGCGAAAATTTACCTCTGCTACCCGGTGCCCGTCATCGGGCAGGGCAACTGGGGCATCAACAATGAAGCGGTGAAGGGCGAAATCATCCCGCTCATCAAACAAGTGGCGACGGAAAAAGGCACGGCCATCATTGACACCTACGCCGCGCTGGACGGAAAACCCCAACTCTTCCCCGACCGCGTGCATCCCAACGACGAAGGCGCCGGCCTCATCGCCAAGACAGTGTTTGAAGCGATTAAGAAAAAGTAAGCGGAGCCAGCGCTCTTACTTCCGCTCACGCATGAGGGCGAGGGCCGCTTGCTGGGCGGCGAGGGAGACGATGCAGTAGGCGGAAAACCAATAGAAGCCGGGACCGTATTCCGTCTCGAAGTGGATGGGCTGGCCGACACCAACGCTGTTTTTCGCGCCGAGATATGCGGTGTAGATCGCGACAACGAATACGTCTGCCATGCTCCATTTGCCGATGAAGTTAATGAAGCCGAGCGCCTTTATCCTGCGTTCTGCGCTGGCGTGGATGGCGTAGAAAAAGAGCGCCACTTTTCCAAACGGAACGCACACGCTGAACAGGAATAAAAGCGTGGCGGCCCAGTATCCGCCATGCTCGAAGAGGTAGCGGATGGTGACGAGGATGGTCTGCTTTTGCTCATACACTGTCGTCGCCGCGAGTTGGTCGCGTGCGCCTTCGAGTTTGCCGCGCACGATGCCGCCTGCGAGCCGTCCGATGAAATCGCTGAGTTCTTTGTCGTCGAATTTAGCGAGAGTGTTTTGATTGAGGAACGTGCGGAGGTAGGCGAGGCGCTCGGGCGGGATTTGTGCACCGGCGATGCTGTCCACGGTGGCTCCGATACTTTCGACATCGAGCACGCCGCGAATGGTGAGTGCGTTTTGCGTGAGCCCCGGCCACAGCAGCACAAGCGTGAGGACGATGAGCGCCATGGCGAGGCGGTAGCGGGCGGCGAGGGTCATGCCCATTCGCTAGCGGTGTGGATGCATCTCGTCGAGGACGGGAATGGCTGAGCACGGACTTCGCGTAGCTAGACACACGTATTTTCACGTAATTCAGGGAGGATGCCACCTATGGAAAACATCAGGGCAAAAAAAAGTCCGGGGCCACTGGCCGAACGGCCAGCAACCCCGGTGTTCCCCCCAGAACGCCGCCAAAATGCCTGAGTTATTAAAAATGTCTAGTTTCGTTTTGTGACAAAAGCGTGAATTACCCGTCCAACAGGTTCAGACGGCTAAATTTTTCCCTCAAAATCACAACTTGCCACCTTCCATCCTTGCACTCGCGCGCCTGCCAAATCAGCGTGCGCCCATGACCCGACACGATGGCCGCGCGCCCAACCAACTCCGACCTCTCTCTTTCACCCCCGACTTTGCCCCGAACGCCACCGGTTCCGTCCTCGTCGCAGCGGGCAATACGCGTGTGATTTGCTCCGCGATGGTCGAGGAAGCCGTGCCGCGCTGGATGAAAGAACAACAAGTCCCCGGCGGCTGGGTGACGGCGGAGTATTCCATGCTCCCCTACTCCACCGGACAGCGAAAACAGCGCGACATCACGCGCGGCAAACTCGATGGCCGCTCTTCGGAAATCCAGCGTCTCATCGGTCGCTCCCTTCGTGCAGCCATTGACCTCAACAAACTCGGTTCGCGCACCATGTGGATTGACTGCGACGTGCTCGCTGCGGACGGCGGCACACGCACCGCGAGCATCACAGGCGCATGCGTGGCAGCGGCGCTCGCGTGCCGTCAGCTCATGTCGGCTGGGCTCATTAAAAAGAACCCCATCCGCCAGCTTGTGGCCGCAGTGAGCGTGGGCGTCGTCAACGGCGCACCCGTGCTCGATCTCGATTACATCGAAGACAAAGACGCCGCCGTGGACATGAACGTCGTCATGACCGCCGCCGGTTCCTTCGTAGAAGTGCAGGGCAGCGGCGAAGAGAGCACCTTCACCGATGAAGAACTCGCAGCCATGCTCGCCCTCGCGCGCTCCGGCATCGGCGAACTGCTCGCGGCGCAGAAAACCGCGCTGGGTGAATAGTGCCCCGTCAACCTCGTCGGGCAGCAGTCTGTATATTTAGGGTGACAAAAACGTTGACGCCCCACGCACCGCCTCGCTTC
>JBEIQV010000203.1:0-6146 GCA_040376335.1 Verrucomicrobiia bacterium
GCTAGCGAGCGAGGGATGCGCGTGTCGAGAATGCTGGCTTCTCACACTCAGTGTTTCGGTGCGCGCACGGTGTTTTCGTCCATGTCGCGCTGGCGGCGGGAGACGATCTTGTCGGCGATTTCGCCGGCCATTTGCTCGATGAGCAAACGGAGGTGCCCGCCTGCGCGATAGTCGGCGGGCGCGATGTGACGGACGCGATCCGCAGGGCCGACGAGCTGATAGCTTTTGCGGAAACTGGTGCGCGATGCGTCGCTGGGATTATAGACGGCGATGGCGTGTCCGCCCTGCTGCCGCACGACGGTGAAGCACGGCACGTCGGTGGGGCCGTCGCCGATGTAAATCATGTGCTCGAACGGCACGGGGCGAAGGTCGGAGGGCATGTGGTCGTTTACGTCCTGCGTGTAATCGAGCAGGCCTTTGTTGATGCGGAAAAGGAACTGCGTCTTTTGCGTGTGGCTGATGACGCGGCGCGGAAAGGTGATGCGTCCTTCGCGGTCCTCGGCAAATTCACAACCAAACACCGCGCGCACGTAGGGCGCGAGTCGCGAGCCATCAATGAGCGCCTTCAGTCCGCTGCTGATGATGTAGTGCTCGACCTTGATGCCGAGTGCTTCGTGCTCCGGGCGGAGAAGACACGTTTTGAATTCCTCAAACATCTCCGGCAGGCCGGGGAAAAAATTCAGCCCTGCACCGAGTTCGCGCAGGCGTTTGTTGGTGGGGCGATCGAGTTCGAGGTAGTCGAGCAGCGCTTTCAGGTAGGCGAGTTCGCTGTCGTATTGATCATCACGCACGAGTGACTGGCAGCGCTGCCAGAATTTCGCCGAATCAATGCCGAACGCAGGGAAGAGCACTTCATCCTGCATGTAGTTTGGCGAGAGCGTCTGGTCGTAGTCATAGACGAGCGCGATGGTGTTTTGTGGGACGGACATGGCGGCGTTGTAGCTTGGTTTGCTCGGGCTTGGAAACTTGTTTTGCGTTTCAGGATGTTGGCGTCAGTGAACGATGTCGTTCAGTGCCGGAATGAGTTCCGGAAAACGAAAACCAAATCCGTGCTCTGTCGCGACTGCGGGGAGCACGCGTTTGCTGGAGAGTAGTTCGGCGGAAAATTCACGAAGCACGAGGCGCAGCGCCCACGCCGGTGCGTGGAAAAACGCGGGGCGATGGAGTGCGCGTGCGAACGCTTTGGTGAAATCGGCGTTGCGCACGGGCCACGGAGCGGTGGCGTTGAGCGGACCGCGCACGTCGAGATTTCCGATGGCGAAAAGGAGCATCTCGGCGAGGTCTTCGACGTGAATCCACGGCATCCACTGTCGTCCATTTCCCAAGCGTCCGCCGAGACAAAGACGGAAAAGCGGGCGCATGAGTCCGAGCATCCCGCCATCGCCAAGCACGTGTCCGATGCGTGGGTTCACGACGCGGCAGAGTGGCGTTGCTGATTCGCGTTCCCACGCGAGGCAGGTCTCGGCCAAAAAGTCCGTGCCCGGCAGCGATTGCTCGGTGAGTTCTCTGTCGCCGCAATCGCCATAGTATCCAATGGCGCTGGCGCTCACGAAAACTTCGGGTGGCTCGGCAAGTGCGCGGATGCCCTCGACGACTCGCCTAGTTCCCTGCACGCGACTGTCGCGGATGCGTTGCATTTTCCCACGAGTCCAAAGCCCCGCGACATTTTCACCAGCGAGATGGATGACGGCTTCGCAGCCGCGCAAGTCGAGCGGCGCATCGTGCGAAAACCGGCGCGTCTCCACGCAATCGCCTACGCTGCGCGAAGGGTCGCGGGAAAACGCGATGACTTCATAGCCGCGCCGGACTGCTGCTTTGATGACGTGCCGCCCGACGAAACCCGAGGCACCTGTGAGAGCGAGAATCACGCGGGTGTTTTAAAATTTCCCATACAGCCAGCGGAACGGGAAATCGTCGCCGGGACAGTCGGTGGGCCAACGTGGAGGATTGATGTCGCGGTGGGCTTTGACGACGGCCTGCTGGCCACCGATGCGCCCGACGCGGCGGCGCGTGTATTTGATCAATTCTTCCAGCGAATCGAGTTGCGCTTGCGTGGGCTTGCCGTTGTTGAAATCGCCAACGAGACAGATGCCGACGGCGATGTTGTTAAGGTAATCGCTGTGGACATGACCACCCTGAATCTGCCTGTGCCAGCGGTTGCCGATTTCGACTTCGCCGTTCTTCGATGAAGTGCCGTTGCCGATGACAAAATGATATGCCATGCCGTTGACCATTCTGCGAACGTAGCGATGGTAGTGCTCGAAGGCCTTGGCGTTGCCCTGGCGCGTGCCGCTGTTGTGGACGACGATGTAGCGCCAGCGGCCCTTGGTGACGGACGCACGGTCAATGGCGCGGCGTATCGAGGGAGTGAGGTATTTATAGCTCCCGCCGCCTCCAAACATGCGCGACCAGATACTCTCGGTCTGTTTTGGCGGCTCCGGTTCGTCATCCGCTTTTCCGACACCGCTGTCGTGAACGACGATGTTCGCCTGCGGCTCCACTGGGCGCAACGGGACGGGCGGCGGTGTGTTTTTCACCGGCGCAGGCGTGGGGCGCGGCGTCTCCACCACCGGGCGCGGTGTCTCCGCAACGGGGCGAGGAGCTGGAATTGTTGGCGGAGTCGGTGGTGTTTTCGGTTTGGGTTTTGGCGTCGCTGCGGTGGGTGGCGGGGAATAGGGGATGGTGGTCATCTCCTCGCGGGCTTTTAGAAACAGGCGCTTCTTTTCTTCATCCGACGGCGATTGCTGCGCAGGGATGCGGAATGAAGCGACGAGAAAAAGGAAAGCGAGCAGAGCGTAGCGGCGCACGGGGCGCATGTGTAGCGGTTGCGTTTGCGCACGGCAAGAAGACGCGTGGAAAAATGTGATGTGTATTTCGATGAAACCGCTTTGCCACTTCGAGCACTCTGTTTATGGTCGCGACGAATGAGCATCGCCCTGCCTGCCGGTCGAGTCGCTGTGAAAATTTGCGGCATTACCAACGAAGACGACGCCCGCGCGGCCATCGAGGCTGGTGCGGACATTCTCGGCTTCAACACGTGGCTGGGCACGAAACGGCATATTATTTTGCGAGATCACGCTGCGTGGATTGCTGAGTTGCCTGTGGTGAAAATCGCACTGCTCGTGAATGCAACGCTTGCTGAGACGGCGTCCACAGCGGCGTTGCCATTCATAGACGCAATGCAACTTCACGGAGATGAAGATGTAGATGAATGCGCCCGCGTTGCCGCTCTTGGAAAGCCGCTCGTGAAGGCGATTCGTGCGCGCGATGCGATGGCATTTGCAGATGCGGACCATTTTTCCACCGAGCACATTCTGCTCGATGCACACGTCCCCGGCGCGTTTGGCGGCACGGGGGCGCGGGTGGATTTTGCACTGGTGCGTGAGTTTCAGAATCAGCATCCCAAGCTCACATTATGGCTCGCCGGAGGGCTCACGGCGGAGAATGTGGCAGAGGCTGTCACGGCTGTTCGCCCGCGTGTGGTGGATGTTTCCAGCGGCGTCGAGACAACGCCGGGACGAAAAGATTTCGCAAAGATGCGTATGTTTGTCGCGGCAGTGCGAGAAGCAGGCGAATAGTCTGCGATCCTCTATTTTAAAGGGTTTGCGGTCTATGTGCACTTCCGTGCGAAGGGCAGCAGTTAGAAAATTCCAGCAACTCAGCGGGGTTGGCCCACCTCATGCTAATTGGAACCCGCCATCATGAAACTCTCAGCCCATACCCTCGCCAAACTACAACGAACACTCGGTGTGCTCATCGTCTCGATGAGTTCTGCCATCGCACAGACGCCGAGCACTCCGGCGCCGATTGCACCAGCGACCATCGAGCCGCCGACTGCGCCAGCGCTGCCCGCAGATGCCAGCAAAGCCGCTGGAACCGTGACCCCGGCATCCATCGAAGCACCGCTCCAAACACCCGCAGCAGGTGGTGTAGCAGCACCCGATCAGCCTTTGCCGCCCGGGGCTCTCCCTCCCAATGATCCAAACGCACCAAAAGTCAGCGAATTCCAAGGCGACGAAATTTCTTTGGTAATTCGCTCACTTGCACGGCAGGCGGGAATGAATGTCGTCGTCAGCCCACAAGTCACGGGGCTCATTACTCTCCGCGTAGAAGGCAAACCTCCAGCGGATGTCATCAGGATCATCTGTCAGGCAAACGGCCTCATCATTGATGAACTCGAAGGTGTTTCTTACATCAAAACACAGGCTGAAAAGGCAAAGGAGCCCACTGAGAGCCGCCAATACACTTTCAGCTACGCAGTCGCGGATAAAGCCGCCGGACTACTGCAAACCCAGCTCACCAGTGGTGTCGCGCCGCAAGTGGACACTCGCACGAACACCATCTTCTATCGCGAGACAAAATCGAACCTCGATAAAATCCACCAATTTCTCGAATCCATTGATCGCCCTACTCAGCAAGTGATGATCGAAGCCCGCCTCGTTGAGGTGACTGCAAACCCTAAGCAGAGCTACGGCATCAACTGGGCTGGTGTAGTTGGCAGTTCCAGTTCGCCACAGACGATCAAATACGGCGGCTCCAATTTCAGCGGCGATAATCTACCTACCTCCACGCCCCAAGCGGGCACGGGCGGTAGTATCCCTCTCAAAGATTTCGTCCGCAATGGTGAACTCGGGCCAAACTTCGCCGACGCGCTCGGCGGCCAGTTTGCAATCCTGAGCCTGCCCCAACTTTCCGTCACGTTGCGGATGCTGAATGAAGATAGTGACGCCGAGTTTCTCGCAAACCCCCGCATCGTCGCCGCGAACAACCAGAAGGCCGAAATCAAAATCATCCGCAATCAACCGGTGCCCCAGTTGAACTTCAATGAACAGACCGCACAGGCGGTCTTTGGTGGATTCCAAGACAAGGAATTTGGAAACACCCTGTCAGTCACGCCAAGCATCAACAAAGACAACTTCATCACTCTCCAAGTAAAACCCGAGATCAGTAATAAAGTCGGCGACGCTACCTTCGTATTCGGCGGAGCAAGCGTGGCCAGCCCGATTATTGACAAGCGCACGTTCGACTCGAACGTCCTCATCAAGAGTGGCGATACCCTCGCAATAGGTGGTCTGTTGCAGGATGAAACAACGAAGGCTCGCACTAAAGTTCCAATCGCTGGTGACATTCCGCTCTTTGGTCGTCTCTTTCAGGAAAAAGTCTCACAGCGCACCAAGCGTAACCTGCTCGTGTTCGTTACGCCCACTGTCATCAAGCAAGGCTACGGCACTGGTTTGGAAGGTCAGGTCAGTGGCCTGTCCAACAGCGGTGAGGAATACGCCGACCCGAACGGCTGGCGTAACAACGCGAAGGGAGCCGTCCGTCTTTCACCCGCTTCAAACCGGCAGGTTGTCGCTGATTATCCGAAACCAGGCATCCCGCCTGTGCCGAAGAAAATCGCAGGTTCGAAATACAAAGTCAGCGCGCAGGCTCGCGAATAGCGCAGACTTAAAAACAGCCCAAGCAAACGCCAGCCTTCACCGGCTGGCGTTTTTGCATTTTCGGAACTTGGCAAAATCCGCACGCCCACTAGCTTCCCGCGCCCTATGTCGTCTTACAAAATTGCTGTCCTCGCTGGCGACGGCATCGGCCCAGAAGTGATGGCCGAAGCTCGCCGCGTTCTTGCCGTCGTTGCCACAAAATTCTCCCTCCAGTTTCAACTCACCGACGCACGCGTCGGCGGCATCGCCATTGATGTGGATGGTCGCGCGCTCCCCGATGCCACCGTCGCCCTCTGCCGCGAGAGCGACGCGATCCTTTTCGGCAGCGTCGGCGGGCCAAAATGGGAATCGCTTCCGCCTAACGAGCAGCCCGAGCGTGGCGCGCTCCTCCCGCTGAGAAAACACTTCGGTCTTTTCGCAAATCTCCGCCCAGGCATCTGCTATCCACAACTCACTCACGCATCGCCTGTCCGCCACGATCTCGTCGCCGGCGGCTTCGACATGCTGTGTATCCGCGAACTCACGGGCGGTCTATATTTCGGCCAGCCGAAAGGAACGCGCGAGGAAAACGGCGAGACCATCGCCGTGGACACGATGGTTTACAAAAAGAGCGAAATCGAGCGCATCGCTCACGTCGCATTCCTCGCTGCGCAGACACGCAGGGGAAAAGTCACCTCGATTGACAAGGCCAACGTCCTCGAAAAC
>JBEIQV010000234.1:0-5274 GCA_040376335.1 Verrucomicrobiia bacterium
AATCGTCGTCGTCCCCGTGAACGTATTCGCGCCAGCAAGCGTCAACACCCCGGAGCCGATCTTGTTCAAATTCACGTTCGTTCCGGCAATCACCCCGTTCGCCATCAGCGTCCGCCCCGATCCCACATTCCACGATTGATTCCCGGCAAGCGTGAGCAGCGCATTGAGCAGCAAATTCTGCGACGCTGCACTCATATCAATTCCACCGGCACCGAGCGTCAGCAAATTCCCCGCGCCAATCGTGATCAGCCCGCCTGGCGTCGTGATCCTCAAACCCTGGATCGAAAAATCCGCACCCAGCGCAGTCGTCAGATTTGCATTTGATCCCGCATTGAACACGGCCACATCCGTCGCCACCGGCGCAAGACCGCCCACCCAGTTTCCCCCAGTGCTCCACACCGCATCCGCCGCCCCGTTCCATGAAATATTCGCCGCAGTCGCACTCACCGCAACAAACGCAGCAAATGGCACGGCACAGATACAGAGAGCACGTGAACACCGCAACAGAGGATTATGTTTCATAAATGAGATAGGTGGAGAAAGTGCGGAGGAGGTCCCTCTTCTCTTAGCGATGAACGCCCTGCCCGCAATGTGTAATACCAACACTGATTCGACGAAAACATCCCGCTCCCCCACTACATTTTCACTTTCCACTTCCCTCTTTCGCGCCGCGCTTCTACATCCCGCGGCATGTCACTGAACAAAAAGTTTCCGCGTCTGCTCCCATCGTCCATCGGCAAAGGTTGGAAGGTCACCGACCTCGTGGACAATTCCTTCAAGGCCTACAACGGCGGGCGTCTCGCCGAGGCGTGCCGGCTTTTCACGCAGAAGATGGTCGCGGGCAATGGCACCGGGGGCATGTCGCTCACGGGCGCGCTCACTCCGGCGGGGCTGGGAAAAGCAGCGATCATTCCGCTGATGAAAGCGGGATTCGTGGACTGGATCATTTCGACGGGCGCGAATCTTTACCACGACCTGCACTACGGTCTGGGCATGGAACTTTATGCGGGCTCGCCGTTCCTCAATGACGTGACGCTGCGCAAGGAAGGCATCATCCGGATTTACGATGTGCTCTTCGACTACGACGTGTTGCTCGATACCGATGCGTTTGTGCGCGAAGTCATCCAAGGCCCCGAGTTCCAGCGCACGATGGCGACGGATGAATTCCACTACCTGCTCGGAAAATACGTCGCCGCGCGGGAGAAAAAACTCGGCATCAAAGAAACGAGCGTGCTCGCGGCGGCGTATCACTACGGCGTTCCAATTTTCACCTCATCGCCCGGCGACAGCAGCATCGGCATGAACGTCGCCGCGATGGCGCTGCGCGACTCAAAGCTGATGATGGACGTGAACCGCGATGTGAACCAGACCGCCGCCATCGTTTATGCCGCGAAGTCCTCCGGCGAAATGAGCAGCGTCTTCATCCTCGGCGGCGGTTCGCCGAAAAATTTCATGCTGCAAACGGAGCCGCAGATTCAGGAAGTCATGGGCATCGAGGAGCGCGGGCACGACTACTTCCTGCAATGCACCGACGCGCGCCCCGACACCGGCGGCCTGAGCGGCGCGACGCCCGCAGAGGCCGTGAGCTGGGGCAAGATTGATCCCGACAATCTCCCCGACTGCGTGGTGTGCTACGCGGACTCGACGATCACGCTTCCCATCATCACCGCCTACGCGCTCACGAAGGTAAAGCCGCGCAAGCTCAAGCGCCTCTACGACCGCCGCGACGCGATGCTGGAAAAAGTGCGCGAGATGTATTTCAAGCATGGCCGCGTCGCGAAAATCGAACACCGCACGGACCTCGACAAGAAGAAGAAACCGAAGAAAGCCGTCAAGGGCCGCAGCGGACGCAGCGTCACCGGCACCAAGCGCGACTAGCCCACCGCCGCGAAACAGGGAACTCCGGATATTTTAACCACGGATGAAACGGATGTTCACGGATGACATACAAGCAACCGCTCAGAAACATCGGTGGCGTTCTAATTTGGAAGCCAGAAAACCAGGAAAGAATTGGAATCCGGCTATTCCCATAGCGGCGACAACTTCCGCTTCATGGCTTCATGGCTTCCAAATTCAAACAGGGCACTGCCCACCCGTGCTTTGATATGTGTGGAAACATCCGTGAAAATCCGTGTCATCCATGGTTGAAAATGCGCGGAAGCATCCGTGGACAACAGCGCCATCCGTGGTCAATCATCCCAGCAGTCCGCGTCACCACGTAATTCAATAGACACCACGCCCATGCCAAACCGCCGCACCCCACAGCGCACCCCGCGCGAAGAGTGGCAGTGCCGCGTCTTCGACGCCCGTGCGCCGCTTTACGCGCGCGTCATCGGCATCCCCTACCACACGCGGCTCGAAGTCGCCGACGACCCCGACCGCGTGGACCACGTCTGGTTCACCGTGCAGATTCCCCCGTGCGGCCCCATCCTCATCTCCGTCAACACCCTCTCCCGTTTCAACCTCCTCGCCGGGTTCGACGCCCGCATCCGCGTCGCCATCCTCCGCACCCGCTACGCGGAAAAACCCGAGCCACTCATCGAGGAACACACCGGCCTCGACTACGCCATCATCGAAGCCCAATTCCCCCTCACCTACGAACACTACGAGCACGCCACCCTCGCCCAACTCCTCATCGAAAAGGGCCACGCCGCTCTCCGCATCGAAGCCTGGGGCGAACTCTACCGGCAGGGCCACCTCGGCCTCCACCAAATCCACAGCCGCCGCGCAAGCTGCGCCGTGAAAACCGACATCATCGGCCACGACGGCGCCATCCGCTTCTACCTCCCCGGCGGCGACGCCGAGATGTTCCTTTTCAAATACTGCGGCCAGTAGAGTAGCGACCGCCTGCCTCGCACACGATTAAGGTGCAGTGTCAGTATGCCACTACCGAGCGGGTGCGAAGGGGGCGGGGCCTTCGGTGGTGAGGGTGGGTTTTTCTGCGGGGCCGGTGAGTTTGAAGCTGAAGGGTTGTCCTTCGTGGGTGCCTGCGCCGGTGGTTTCGAGGAGGGGTTTGCGGGCATTGGTGAGGTCGAGTTTTCCCTCGGCGGTGAATGCTCCGGTGGGGTGGCGGCCACTGGCTTTGGTGAGGGTTATGGTGGAGTCTTCGAGGGTGAAGGTGCTGTTGATGTCGGTGATGGTGGTGCCGCGCCAGTTTAGCGGGAGCGTGCCTTTGGCGAGGGTGAGTGCGCCGCCGAGTTTGAGGGATTTGAGCGGGCCGTCGGCGGTGAGTGTGCCGTTGAGGGTGCCAGCGAGCGGCCATTCGATGCCGGTGAGGAGGGAGGTTTCGCGGAGGCCGAGGTTTGTGGCGGTGAGGTTCACGCGGGCGACGGTGTCGTCGTTGAGGAGGTGGGAGAAGTCCACGTCGGGCCAGCGTTGCCACAGGTCGAGGGGAAGGAGTGCATCGCCCTGGAGCCAGGGCTGGCCTTTGTGCTGGACGCGGATGTTGCGGAGATTGACGGCGCTGGGGCCGATGGCGACGGCGGCGCTGAGTGTGGTGCCATCCTCGCTCAGCTCGAATTTTTCAAACTGCATCTGCTCGCCTGCGTAGCTGCCGGAGAAGTTGGCATCGAGCGGGTGGGTGGCTTTCAGTCCGGCGCTGCCGAGGGTGCGGAATTTTTCCAACTGTGCGGTGAATGTGCCTTCGTGCTTTTTGCCGAGTCCGTTGCCGCGCCAGTCAATGACGGCGCGCCCGGCGAGTGGGACGGGGAGCACGGGTGGCGCGAGGAGGGGCTGGTAGATGGCGAGGTCGCGGACGGAGGTGCGGATGATTCCTTCGTAGCCGCCGTCGCCGGAGAGGCTGATGCGGCCCACGCCGCGCAGGAAGTCGTCGCCGTGGAGGAGCTGGGCGTTGATGATTTGCAGTTCGTGGCCGCGCAGGACGATTGCGGCGTTGAGCACGTCGAGCGGTGCGGTGCGCCATTTGAGGCTGCTGCCGCTAAAAATAAGTTGTCCGTCGAAAGTCGGGATTGCCGGGGCGTCTGCGCCGGAGCCGCTGACGGAGCCGCGAATGAAAAGTTGGCCGGCGGCGAATTTGAAATCCGGAAGTAGGAGCGCGGAGAGGTCGGTGAGGTTGTGAATGTCGGCGTCCACTTTGAAATCGAACTGCCGCTGCCACCACGAGGTGCGAGGATTGGGCAGCGCCATGCTCCCGTTGAGGCTGAGTTGATTCACGCCCTGTCGAAGTTTCAGTTCGGGGATTTGCAGGCGCTGGTCGAGAAGGGAAAGACGGAGCGTGAGTGAATCCCACTGGCGCGTTTCCCATTGGAAATTGCCCGCCTCCAAATTTAGGCGGGCCTCCGCGTGTGCAGGATCGCGGGGCGTTCCGCGATAGATGAAGTTTCCACTTTTCACCAAGCCGCCAGCGGCTTCGCTGAGGCCGAGGAATGTGGCGAGCCCGCCGACATTGATGTTTTCAAAAGTGCCGTCGGCATCGAAGTGCAACTCGCGCCCGCGTGGTGCGGTTTCCGCCTCGGCGTTGATGGTTCCGCCGAACGCGGCGAGTTGTGTCGCGAGCGTAAGACGGCCTTTGGCGAGGTCGCTCAGGTTGACGGAGAAGTTTTCGATGCGGACATCCGGCGTGAGGATGCAGCCCGCGATGCTGGCGCGTGATTTTTCCAGCGAGGAGTATGCGTGGAGGTCGCGAAAGTGTTTTGAGAGGTCGCCGAATTTCCAATTGAGCTGCGAGGTACGGGCGTAGCCGGGCTCGATTTCGCTGAGCGAAAAGCGGACTCCTGCTGCGTGGAGAAAATCACCACCGCGTTCGATGACGAATTCCGCATCACTAACCGTGAGGTAGAGCGGTGCGTGGAGCCAGCCTTCTCCGAACTGCGAACGCAGCCAGCGACGGGCGGCTGCGGGCTCGTTACTTTGAGCGGTCGGGAGGGCGAGTTTGGCCGTGACGCCGTCGAGTTCGAGGCGCTGCCACCACACGTTGTTGCGACCGATGGTGGCAAGTCCGACGGCGTTTGCAGCATTGCGCACCCAGTTGCTGACGGGCTCGGGAAATACATTGCTCCATGCGAATGACGCACGCACACGACGCACTTCAAGCCGCGTGGTCGCACCGGTCTCGGAGTGGTAGGTGAAGACGGTGTCGCGTAAAACAATGGGGTCAAAAATACTTCCTTCGATGGTGCCGATGTGAATTTCCGAGCCTTTTCGCCAGGCCTCGATGTGGACGACGGCACGAACGACCAGGGGGAATACGGGCGACTGTATTGCGATGCAGAAAAGCAGCACGTTCCAAAGGAACAGCAGTCTGAGCTTGGCGAA
>JBEIQV010000259.1:0-4763 GCA_040376335.1 Verrucomicrobiia bacterium
CGGGTGTGTGTCTTTTGCGTTTCATAATGAGTGTTCGGCTGCGCTCACGCGCCGCCAAACTCTCATAGCATCTGGATCAACTTTCAGGGAGCAGGCCATCTCGACGCAAAACTCACCGGCGTCGAAGGCGCGAAGGTCATTAAGGACATCCTCGCGTAAGAAACGAGATACCCACTCAGTCCCGCCCTTGATTCCCGCTCTGACTGTTTCCGGTCGGTGGACGGCAAAAGCGGGGCAAGCTTTTACCGTGCGCTTTTGAGCACGATGGAGTGCTGCGTTTCCTTGCTGGTTTGCGGGGCGTCCTTGGCTCCGCGATCTTTGTAGGTGGCGGTGAGGATGTAGATGCCGTTGGCGGGATCGCCTTCGGGTTTTTCGCGGGTGCGGAAGGCTCCTTCGTAGCCGATGACGAAACTGCGATTCGGGTCCGTGTTGTTTTTTAGAATCCAGTCCACCAACTGCCGTGCCTCCTCGATTTTCAAATCGGGATGCGGCGGCATGGCGACGGGGCCCCAAGTGCCAGCGGTGCCTGCGAGGATTTTCTTCGCGAGGGCGTCCACCGTTTCCGGCGTGGGGGTGTAGCGCTTGGCGATGAGATCGAAGGACGGGCCGATGAGTTTGGTCGCTGCGGTGTGGCAGGTGAAGCAGTTCGATGCGCCCATCCGTCGCAGCGGTTCGTTGTCGGCCTTCGCAATTTCGCCGAGGTATTTTTCCTTTTGCGAAGCATCCGGCAGATACGCGATGTGGAGGAAAACTTTGTTCGCGGGGATTTCCTCGAATTCGGTTTTTCCATCCTCCGCATCCGAGACGCTGATGGAAAATGGAACGATGGCGTTCCAGCGAAACACGCTCTTCTCCGTGGGCGCAGTGATGGTGACTTCGGGCGCGCTGTTTTTGGAATCCGCAGGCGGCGCGGCGTGGCTGTGCAGCCCGAGGCAGGCAGAACCGATGGTGAAAAAAAACGCGAAGCGCACGACGGTCATGCGGGATCAGGCTTTGTCTATTTCGTTGGCGACGCGGTTCGCGGAGCGCGTGGCAGCCTCGGTGCCCCAGTTGAGGTTGTCGGCATACGCTCCGGCGAAGTGGATGCGGCCATGCGGCTTCATCAGCAGCGGCCAGAATTTGGAAAGTTCGCCCTTCGGAAATGCCATGCGCTCGCACGTCGGCGAGAATTTCTCCTTCGTCCAGTCCTTGCTGATCGCCAGTTCGATGGTGTCCTTTTTTCCCGGATACATCTCGCGGAATGCGGCCAGCGCGCGCTGCGGCGAAATCCCTCCGGGCCCCGTGCCGAGCACGATCACGCGGTGTGTGTCCACCTCCTCGGCGCACTGCCATGTCGTCCACAGGTCGGGATTATCGAACTCCATGTTGATGCTCACGCCGTCATCGAGCCAGAACTTGGACGACGCCTGAAACACGAAGCGTTGATAGGAATCGTAGGCGACGTTTTCGATGATGAACTGCCTCTCCGGCGGCAGCTCCGGCTGCACGGGTATGTTCTTAAAAGCGGGCAGCGGAATGCAGTTCACGAAGTAATCGGCGGACATCTCCTTCTGCTCGTTGTTCTGCTTGTAGGCGATGGTCACGCCCGTGTCTCCGTTCTGGATGGAAACAATCGGGCAGTTCAACTGCACGCGCTTGCCGAGTCGTTTTGCGAAGGCATTCGGCAGCATTTGATTGCCGCCCTTCAGCCGGAACAACTCCGGCGGCGCGAGCGGCACGCCACGCAATTTCAGGATCGCCGCCATCCACAATTCATACAGCGCCGAAGCCCCGCCGCCGTGCATGTGACCGAGCGCTGCCTTCGATGCGCCGTCCTTTTTGAAAATATCCCGCATCGGAATCGTGTCCCAGTCATCGTAGCCCACGCCGAACGGCTGATACTCGTCCGTGAACTTGTCGAGGTAGGGCGCGAAGTAGAGCGACGGCAAATCCCACCACGGATTTTGCGAGAGAAACTTCACCTCGCGTTCGTTGAACCCCAACTGCCGCAGCACCGCCGGGTCCTTCAGCATTTCCTCCGAGTAAAATTTCCCATCAATTCTGCGCACCAGATTTTTCCGTCGCGGATACGGCAGCGCCGTGAGTTCAAATTCCTTGATGTAACCCCAATACCGTTCGTAGCCCGGCTTCGTGATGTGCTCCTGCCCGTAGTCGCCGTAGAGCCCGTCCGAAAGACCGTCGTGCGCCGTGAAAACATGACCGCCATGCCGGCCCGAAGCCTCCAGCACCACGACCTCGTGCCCCTTTTTCATTAGCTCGTAAGCGCAGCACATCCCCGCGATCCCCGCACCGCCCACGATGATCTTTTTCGCCTTCCCCGGTTTTTTTGTCGGCGCTTTATCAGTCGTCGTTTCCGCAGCCGTCAAAGACTCCGGCCCGAGCACCGATGCGCCCACACACGCCATGACTGTGCTTTTGATGAAATCCCGTTTTTTAAGATGAGGCATGATCTTTTAAGAACGCCCCGTGTATGCGGGAGGCGCGGGTGCGAACGCAACTGCAA
Organism: Verrucomicrobiia bacterium; assembly: GCA_040376335.1. Taxonomy (GTDB): domain Bacteria; phylum Verrucomicrobiota; class Verrucomicrobiia; order Chthoniobacterales; family Chthoniobacteraceae; genus SXWH01. Next base: position 2,504 of record JBEIQV010000259.1, read on the forward strand.
CGTGAGGCGCGGCTGTATTTCCGCTTGCTTCAGGTATCAATGAAGTCGTTCTCTGAGCGTCCGACTGTTAGCATTAGTTACTCACAAAAACACACCGCCCACATCATGAAGACTCCCATCGCTCACACTTCACGTTTCAGCAGAACTGCACGGCTCTGCAAATTGAACCGCACCATTATCACCGGCATCGCCTTAGCCACAGCATCCGCCATTTTTCTCCACGCCGAGGATGCGCCGAAGATCGAAGTGGAACTCGATCCCGTCAGCGCCATCGTGCTCAATAAGGCAATCAACGGGTTTCCTGAAAATACGAAGGTGATTTCGACCACCTGCAACGGCATCTACACACTCGCGCCGGTTATTGACGGCATCAAAAAGCGCAAGGAACTCGACTGGCTGGAAGGCTCATGGGCATCCATCGAGGACGACGACACCCACGCCATCGAGGTTCAGCTCGGAAAGCCGCTGAGCGGCGGGCGCTTTCAGATCACATGGGCGTATGACCACGACGACTACAAGTTTTCCCGCTCCTATGTCATCCAGGTGAAAGACAAGGCCGACGGCGTTTGGAAAAATGTCATCTGGGTGAAGGACAACCAGTCCATCGTCTCCAGCTACGCACTGCCAAAGGAGCCGTTCAGTTTCATCCGCATCGCCCAGCCCAAAGGCGGCGGCCCCGACGAGCGCGCAAACATCCTCTGGGTCGGCCAGATCGAAATCACGGACTAGGGAAACGCTGAATAAAGCGGTTATCGTCTGAAAGTTTTCTGGGCGGCTTTTTTTTGGCACAAAGCCAGGCATTGAAGCCACGAAAGCAACATGAAGCAAAGCGGGGGACTTTGGATACAGACGACGCTCCGTTCATCGTCTTCGTGTCTTGGTGGTTTTAACTAGGCTTCAAGAAATATTATCAGTAGCCTCGTGGATAAAAATAATTTTATTGCATTCTTTTTAATATCGCTATTCTACGCAGCCCACAGCGCTTACGTGGTTTTTTCCGTGATTAGCGCTTTGGAGTTTCCTCCGAGAACATCCAACAACTAACAAATGAAGATAAAAAAAACTACTCCAACTCACGACGGCCTTGATTTGCACTGCAATCGGCACGTTGACCACGGCATCCGCCCAAACCACCACCAACACCCAGTTGCGTTCACGACTCGCCCTCGGGGCGGGTAATGGCAGCGTCGCAGTCCAAGGCAACACCACCTATGTGGCTCGTGGCACTTCCGGCCTCGCGATTATAGACTCCACGAACCCAGCGGCACCTGTGCTGAAAAGCACGATCCTCCCATTTGCCCACGCCCGGATCAGCGATGTGCAGGTCATCGGCAACATCGCCTACATGTCCAACCAAGTCCCTCAGGGCACGCCTACGCCACACGTCGGCATGTTCATCTACGACGTGAGCAATCCGCTCGCGCCGGTCGAACTCAGCCGCCTCGAATGGGGCGCGGGTGGTGGCTATCACCTTGGTTGCGATGCGGATAGCGTTACTGTGGATGTGACCACCAGCGGCACAATCGCCTACCTCACCTCAGGCATTACGGGCGATGTTGCGTTGTTCGATGTCACCAACCCGGCTCTGCCTGTCTATGTGTCTGAAATCGTTGGCCCGATTTGGTCCTACAACAGCCAATCGCACGACGTGCTCGTTCGCAATGGCCGCTGCTACACCACCTGGCTCGGCGGCGGCTTCACCGTGCATGACGTGACCAACCCCAGCGCGCCCGTGCAACTTGGCCACAGGACCACATCCAGCGTGAACGGCGAATTTTTCTACCATCTCGCGCTCAGCGATGACGGCCAGACACTCATCACCACCGGCGAAATTGCCTCCGCAGCCGACCCAATCAAACTCTGGAACATCTCGAACCTCGCCAGCATCACGCTCGCGGGCAGCTTCGCCAGCCCCGGCGGCGCAGTGCCGCACGGGATCACGATTGCCGGAAAATACGCCTACGTCGGCTGGTTCACGGACGGCCTGCGCATCCTCGACATCTCGAATCCCGCTGCACCCCGTTCCGTCGCTCAATACGATCCCGAAGCTGGCTCAGGCGCGGCATTCGTTGGCGGTATTGATGTCGCCGTCTCCGGCAACAACGTCTATCTCAGCCACACCACTGGCGGGCTTTACACGCTTGATTTCGTGGACACGATCACCATCACCCGCGCTGACTGGCAGCGCTACAGCAAGAAACTCGTAGTGGAGGTCACGAGCAGCGCCGCCCCGAGCACCACGCTCAACGTCGCTGGCTAC
>JBEIQV010000199.1:0-6305 GCA_040376335.1 Verrucomicrobiia bacterium
CAGCGGCACATGGAATGGAGGCACATTCCTAGGCATGCAAGACGACAGCATCTTCACAAGCGAGGGAGTCGCCTATCTGATTTCCTACAACGACAATGATATCAATGGCCTCGGCCTTCACGCGGTCACCTTAACGATAGTGCCCGAGCCCGGAGCGGCCGTCTCGCTGCTCGGCGGCCTCGGCATCCTACTCGGCCTGCGTAGACGCAGGGCGTGAGGCTATTTTACTGGAATAACACTCAAAGAATCCAGATCTGGGCCGATTAACCTGAGGCTATAGCCGTCTCGTCAACCTTCAACACGTGAAAAACCACCTCGACCCTGTCATCCTTCAAAAACTCCGGGCCTTCGCAGCACGGCGACGATCGCTCATCATGCTACGGGGTGTTTTTTCTGCGGTGGCGATGTTGATCGCCACGATGGTGGTGGTCGCAGCGATTGATTTTCATTTTTTCCTCTCAGACCGGATGCGCTGGGTGCTCAGCTCCGTGGCCTATGGCTCGGTGCTCGTGATTGCATGGCGGCAGTGCATTTACCAACTCGTCCATGCGCCGAATGAGCGGCAGATCGCGCGGCTCGTCGAGCACGCGGAACCGAAGCTGCGCGAAGATTTGCTATCCGCCGTGGAGTTGAATGAGTCCGCGGGAAAGGTGTTTGATTCGGAGCAGTTCCGTGAGTTGTTGCGGACGGATGTATCGGCCCGGATGCAGGGGCTGGAGATAAAATCGCTGCTGCCTGTCGCTTTGATTAAACGCTCTCTGGCGATTGTTGTAGTGATCGTGGCAGCGGTGCTGGCCTTGATGGCGATCAGCAATTTCAATTTGAAAGCATTGCTGCTGCGCGCACTGATGCCGGGGGCAAATCTGGATCGCGTCTCGACAACGCAGGTAGTCATCGTCGAACCCGCTCCGCCAGACCGCATGGTGGCACAAGGCGATGCCGTGCGACTGGTCGTCAAACTAGAAGGTCAGAAGGCGCAGAAGGCGATGATCGAAACTGAGAGTGCAACGAATGGTCGCCGGGTTTTGGATCTGACACCTCAGGATGATGGTAGTTTTGCCACGTTGATTCAGGTTGGTCGCGAGAGTATCACCTATCGGATTCAGGCGGGCGATGCATTGACGAAACGCTATCAACTCACCGCCATCGCACGGCCTTTTGAGGAGTCGTTTGAAAAGACCTACCGCTATCCCGCCTACTCGAAAATCCCGGCGAAGACGGTGACAGAGTCGGGCGGCGATCTCGCTGCATTAGAGGGTGCAGAGGTGGAGTTGAAAATCAAAGTGAGCCAACCGGTGAAGCAGGGGGAGTTGCGCATGGTGCAGGGTGCGAATGAACTTCGCATCCCGCTGCAAAAGCTGCCCGACGGACGGCTTTCGGCGCGTTTCCCAATGAAGAAATCCGGGAACTACCACGCGTATCTCGTCGCGGAGCAGACTGGCTTTGAAAACAAATACAGCCCCGAATGCGATCTGCGCGTGATTCCCGATCTAGTCCCCGAAGTTCGCATTGACGAACCAGAAACCGACATCCTCTCACCTGCGGATGAAGTCATCCACGTGTCCGGACAGGCGAAGGACGATGTGGGCGTCGCGAAGGTTTCGCAATGGGTGAAAGTGAACGAGGGCGAGTGGAAGGAGTTCGTGCTCAAGCAGGACGGCGGGCTGGCGACGCCGGTGGAGCGTGAGTGGGATCTCTCCGACGAAAAGGTGAAGGCAAACGACTTGATCGCGACGAAGTTGGTTGCGACCGACTTCAATGGCAGCAAAGCCGAGTCGCGCGTCATTCAGATCGTAGTCCAAACGCCGAATCTCGAAATGAAGCGCCTCGGTGGACTCGAAAGCCGGCGCAAACTCGCTGACGTGCTGAAGACGCTTGTCACCGCTGGCACCAGTCTGGAAGCCGCGGCAAACGTAGCGCATCTCAAATCCGCTCAGACCGCAGACAACACGGACCAAAGCCCGAAGGAAGCGGTAACCGCGCTCGCCACTGCTCTTCGCAATTACGAATCACGTCTGTCGGACGCATGGGTCGCACTCGACACTCCGCTGCGCGATGCGCCGGGCAACCATGAAAGCTCGGACCTCGTGTTGCTGGGCCGCCTACTTAGCCGCATCAACAGTGGTGAAGTGCAAAGAGCCATCAAGCTCTCCGGTTTCATCAGCGCGAATTTCTCCAGCCTCGCAGCAAAACCACTCATTGCCGATGTTCGCGAAATCGCAATACGAGCCAAAGCGATGAGCGACCTCGCCAGCGATGCGTATTTATTCAACCTCTCGGGCGAGCAAATTGACGTGGCTTTCGAGGTGGGGATGATGCTCTACACGGATCAACGGCGCGTGCAGTCCATGGCGATTTTCCCGAGCACACCTGCTTCATGGGAGAAAATCTCGAACAAATTGCGCACGATTCTTGGCATCAGCAAAAGTCTCGATGTTGTGCTGAAGTCGCTGAAGGAAGGCGGAAGTCCGATTGCAACCGATGCGGAAAATATCCTGAAAGGGGCTTTCTTTGATTACACAAGGGCGGGCGTCGAAAAAATCCTCAATGACAACAAGCCCGATGAAGATCTGCCAGATACGTATAAGGCGTTGAACGATCATCTCGGTCGCGTCGCGTGGGACAGCAGAACGGCGAAAAACCGGCTCGCTGCACTTGCCACGGAGCGCACCATCCTCGCGGACATAGTTCCGATCACGACAAAGGAAACGCCGCCGGAACTCGTCTCCAGCATCCACCAACTGCTCATGCAGGAAACGGAGCCGACGTATTTGTGCATCGAAAGATTGCGCCAGAATTTAGACGCACTTTCTAAAGTGGAAAAACTCTCCGCCGAGGAGCGGGCTCCGCTGAACGAAGCGCTTTGGAGTTCCACAAGCGACATTTTCCGAAGCCACGCCGACCTCGAAGAAGTCCGCGCCGTTGCAGACACCTCCTTCCTCGCCGAACTCCGCAAAGCCACCGTCGCCACGATGTCACTGTTTGCACTTTCACACGGCGATGGCGCGGAAAAAACAGCCGCACGTCTCGATATGCTGGAACAGAGCGTGAGGATTCTCGAAGGTGGTCACAATTTACAGGAACTCGCCGACGGCGTGGACACGCTCATCGCGATGGAGCGTTGGGAAATCCGCAGGCCGCACGCGCGCACGACTGCACCGCGTGACTGGGCATGGATTGCAGTGCGTCTCGGCATGGCACCGGGCCAACTCGCAGCGCTCGATTTGAAAGACGCTGAGGCTAGCAAAGCAGTAAGCGCGGCGATCTCTTTGATTGAGGCCATCCCCGGCAGCAAACCATTCGCGGAGGTCATGTCGGAAATGAGCACGCCGAAACGGATGAAGTATGGGCGCTCGCCAATCGGGATGAGGAGTTCATTGGAGCTGATTTCCTCACGGATCAAAGCCGCACTTTCTCAACTCCGAAAACCGATGGATGTCGCGAGGCAGAACCTCAATTCGCTCACGCCAAAAATCAGCGACCTCGCCGCAGCGCTCGCAAAAGAGGAGGCCGAATTGAAAAAGGAAACGAATCAGACTGCGTTGAAAGCAACCGCGACGAAGCCTGCGGACACCGCCAGCGAAGCGCGCCCACAGCACGCACGGCAGCAGCAAATCAACACACGCATCGAGATGCTCAAGGATCTCATCCGCGCCGACGCCAGCGAGCGCAGCGTTTTGATGAAAAACGACCGTGAGCGGATGCGCGACGCCGAGGACACGCTCGCCATGCTCAAAGATCCCCCACCCCACGCGGAGCAGACATTGCTCGACGTCACGCGTGGCACAGATGCCGAGCAGCAGCAGACCGACCTCGATATCGCCATCGAAGACGAACAGAAAATCGTGGACGTTTTGAACCAAATCGCCGGCCACTTCGCCGCGCTTGAGCAAGGAAAGGATGTCACGGACAGTCGCGAAGCACTTCGCAAAGAGGAAGCGAACCTCGGAATCAAGGAAGACCTCGATAAGCAATACGACAAGGCCCAGCAGACCGCTAATGAGGCGGGCCAAAGCGCGCAGGAGCAAATTTCCTCACTCGAAGCAAAACTCCCATCGAGCCCCGAGATGCGACAGGAACTCGAACAAATCGCCCGCGATGCTGTCGCCGTCGCCATCGAGGAACTCGAACGCGCACTCAAAGCCGAGACCGCAGCAGCCAGCCGTATCGAAGGCCAGATCACTTTGGACAAAGATCCCAATCACAAATTGAGCACCCTCGAAGCCGCAACGCTCGCACTCACTCTTGCCACCGATGCCAAAGACGCCGCCGAAACCGCGCGCCATCTCGTCGAGGAATCAACCGTCAAATCCGTCATCGAACGCACGGCCTCAGCCGTGGGAAAAACGGTAGCCGCATTGCCATTGGGCACACAGCTCGTGCAATCCGCGCAGAAATTGGAGAGCGCCCGCACAGCCGCCGAGTCCGAAATCGAACTCACTGCCCTCAACAAAATTGCCGAATTGTTCATCCAGGCAGCCAGCAATTCGCACAACGAATCGAACGCCGCTGCGAGCGTCGCCAAAACCGATGCTGCCAAAGCTGGCGCACAGCAAGACGTCACCGAACTGGCGCACCTGCAATTCCTGGCCGCTGCGGAAAAATCCCAACGCGCCGTTGGAGCCGCACGCCGCGCACAAAGCGCCGCACACCTCACCCGCGAACGGCTCGTCGCCTTGTCCAAAATCCCGGGCACACCGCCGACGAACATCAAACTCGCCCTCGCAGCCCGCGAGCAAGTCACCGTAAAAAGCGACACACTCGAAGCTGCCGCAGACGCCGCACGCGCCGGACGTCACGCCAGCCGCCTCGGCAAATCCGACGCCGGACAAGCTCTCGTCGACGTCGCCGCGCAAATCACCGCCGCCGCCCGTAAAGAAATCACCGACGCCGACAAGGCCATCCATGATAACCAGCAAGTCCCCGACGCGCTGCCACCCGTAAAAGCCGCCGTCGCCAAACTCACCCAACTCCTGCAAGCACTCAAGGACGCTGGGAAAATCCCAAGCACAAGCGACGCCAACAATACCGAGCCATCCGACAGCACGCCCGAAGACCAGCAACAGGACGCCCGCGACCTCGACGCACTCGATCAAGAACTCAACCCCTCCGAGTCCGAGCCGGGCGACATGCCGCCATCTGACGCGCCACCCACCGACGCAAAACCTCCGATGCCATCCGACGCGGATATGCCGAGTAAGGCCGGCAAAATGCCCGGCAAAGCCCCCCTCCTCGGCATGTCCATGAAACCCGGCAAAAAAGGCAAACCCATGAAAATCCCCGGTGCTCCAATGCCCGGCCCGCCCATGCCGCCGATGCCCGGCGAGCCCACGCCAAAATCCGAGAAAGGGGCAGACCTCACCGGAGCCGGAGACGCCTCCACCGTCCCCGACCTCGGGGCCGTGAAAAAAGGCGAATGGGGTAAATTACCAAAGAAACTCGCTGACCAGCTCACCAAAGGCCAGTCCGAGACCATCTCCGCCGACTATCAGGAAGCCGTCCAGACCTACTACCGCGTCATCGCCGAAAAATCCAAACGGCAGTAGCCCGACGAGATGGCGAAGTTTCCTCGTCATGCTTTCCTGTCCATGGCAAATGGGCGGGCATGTCACAGGACCCGCTCGCGCTTCCGCGCCCGAAATCACGCCGTTCGCTTTGGATTACGATTGGAGTCATCGTGCTCACTATCGCAGGGAGTCTCGCCTACCAATGGCACCGGGCGAAACAGTGGGAGGAGGCGTGGGGGCGGAAGGGCGTGCTGGAACCCAGCGGTGGAGTTTACGCGCGGACGCGGCTCGAACTGAAGGTGCCCATTTTTCGCCAGGCCGACGACCGCTGGCGCAACGACAAACTCGGCGCGACACCCGCGACGTTCGGTGCCGAAGGTTGCGCCGTGGCGAGCGCGGCGATGGTGCTGGCAAGCTACGGCTGCGACACGGACCCCGGACGGCTCAACAAGGCGCTCACTGAAAACGAGGGCTACGTGGGCAATGGCTGGCTGGTGTGGGAAAAGGCGGCTGAACTCACCGGTAATGTAGCGCGCAAGGCGTATGAAGATTTGCCGAGCTACCGGCTGATTGATGAGCAGATTGACCGTGGCAACCCGGTCATCGTGCGGCTGCGCACGCAGGGCGGCATCACGCATTTCGTCGTGATCGCGGGCAAAGAGGGCTTCGACTACCTCACGCGCGATCCCGGCGCTGGCACGGCGAAGGGACTGTATCCGCTAAAGGAATTCGGGAGCAAAATCGAGGCGCTGCGCTTTTACGAGAAAGTGAAGTGACCTTGACACCTGAGGGCCCGGA
>JBEIQV010000175.1:0-7032 GCA_040376335.1 Verrucomicrobiia bacterium
CCTTCGCATAACGCGCCATGCGCATCACGATCTCCTCGGTGACTTTCTGGATGCTCGCCGCGAGATCCATCTCGCGCTGCGTGATCGCACTTTCCGCCGCACGCGGCTCGCCACCGAAAAGCTTGTGAAACTCAGGTCCCGTCATCGTCAGCCCCTGCGCATAGTTGAAGTAGCGCATGTCCATTCGGAAAGATCCGTCCGCTTTCAGATCGATCAGTTTCTCCAAAATCAGATCCGCATATTTCGGCCCCCCGTAGGGCGCGAGGCCCATGAGCTTGTATTCACCGGAGTTCACCTTGAAGCCGCAGAAATACGTGACCGCCGAGTAGAGCAGCCCGAGCGAGTGCGGAAAATGGAGCGTTTTGAGAAGCTCGATTTTGTTGCCGCGCCCGATACCAATGCTCGCCGTGTCCCACTCGCCCACGCCATCGAGTGTGAGAATCGCCGCCTCTTCAAACGGCGAAGGAAAAAACGCGCACGCCGCGTGGCTCTCGTGGTGCGGAGTAAAAGCGACGCGCTTTTTGTAAGCCCCACCGAGCGCCTTTTTGATTTCTTTCGGCAGATGCAGCTTCGTCTTCAACCACTGCGGAATCGCAAGCATGAACGAGCGCAGCCCCGCCGGCGCAAACGCGACGTAAGTCTCCAGCAGCCGGTCAAATTTCAGCAGCGGCTTGTCGTAAAAAACCACGTAGTCCACCTGCTCCGGCCCAATCCCCGCCTCGCGCAAACAATACTCCACCGCGTTCGTCGGAAACCGATGATCATGTTTCACCCGCGAAAACCGCTCCTCCTGCGCCGCGGCAACAATCTCCCCATCACGAACCAGCGCAGCAGCGCTGTCGTGATAGTAAGCAGAGATACCGAGGATGTGGCGGGACATGGCTGTGAGAAGAGCCAGCAAACACACCGCACGCAATGAAAGTAAAAGACGACCGAATCGAAATGGACGTGTATTTTGACGGGTATCCAACTTTCCAGAAGTAAATCAATGCGCACACAAGGCGTGCCAGCCCCTGACAGTATCATCCGACGCCTTACTCACTCGCGCCTTGACCTTCATGGCTGGCTCCTTTCCTTTCGCACGCCCATGGAACCCGCGCCCTCTACGCCAAATACGCCGCCCGCGCTGCCGCCGAGCGCGATGTCACCTTCGCTGGCCGCCTCGCCACCTACCGCAACTACAACATGGACCAGTGCGTCGCCGCCGCACTCGCAGAGTTTGAAAAACTCGCGCCGCTCTCTGCTTAATACAACCTATGGACCAGCAACCTCTCTTCCCGTATCGGCCAAGACGTTCCGCGGTCGTAACCAATCGGACACGCCTTTTATCAAAATCCATCGAAGGCGTGAACTATTGAACTGGGAACCAGTTTGAACGTGCTCCTCCTGTCGGTGTCCACCCTTGAGTTTTCCGCTCTGCTCACTAAGAGTTGCCAACCTAGATTTGATCCGTTTCCTTCCGCATCCACTTGAACCCTGCACTTCCAACTAAGGAATGAATGTTCCCCTCGAAAGACTGGGTGAGCGCCTCATCCCATTTCTAGCCATCGTGGCCGGGATTGGGCTGGCCATCTATGGGGGAAAGCTGGCCGCACAAGGGCAGTTTTCCACTGTCGCCTTCATCGCCATCGGCCTGATCACCCTCGCGCTGGTGATCAAGTTGAACACACGGCTTTGGATGCTGTTAATTGCCGTATGGCCTCTAACTGGAAAGCTACAGTTTCTCAACATTCCATTCAACATCCGGGAGCTTATCGGTCTGATCGTCTTCCTCGCTTTTATTGTGATGATCGCGGTGAAGTTGATTCGTCAAAAGGGGAAATTTGGAAGCCTTGATACACTGCTTTGGATCAATGTTTTTTATATAGTGACGGTTTTTATTCGGAATCCTGTCGGTTTCGACACATTTGACGCTGAACGCGTCGGAGGGCGTGACTATTTCAATCTCTTCATCGCTTTCGTTTCCTACTTGGTGCTCTCCCGGAGCACGGCGACACCAGCGCAGGCCCGGAAACTCCCTTTGTTCATTGTTTTCAGCACGGGTATTATCGCGGTGCTGAGCATGGTCACCTATTTTCGCCCCTCCTTATTTCCCTTGATTGCGACCTTCTACTCGGGTGTCTATTCGGGCGGGTTTCAGGCTCAAGATGTTCTCAATGCCCAATGGACGGGTGAAGGCAACAAAGACCGCATTGATACACTGATGTTCTTTGCTCAGACGGGCTTCCTTTGTCTTTGCTCATTCTACCGTTCGGTTACTCTGATCAATCCGTTCTATTTTCGCCGTTTTTGTATGATGCTGGTTTGTGCGGCAGCCACGCTGATTTCGGGTTTTCGTTCTGTGGTTTTTCTGAATGGGGCAATGTTTATTCTTTCGGCTTACTTCCGTAAAAGACTACGGGAAACCAGCCTCCTTTTTCTCATTGTCCTGCCTCTTCTCATCGCTATCACGATTGCACAGGGCAGATTGTTTGAATTGCCCCTCCCGGCACAGCGAGCTCTCTCTTTTTTGCCGGGTGACTGGAAATATGAAGTGGTTCAGGATACAAAAGGCTCCACAGATTGGCGTGTGCAAATGTGGAAAAGAGCCCTCACTTCTGATCGTTACATTGAGAACAAGCTGCTGGGTGATGGTTTCGGCTATCGGCGCGCAGATATGCAGCGCTTGGATAGAATGGCTGCCATGGGTGCCACTTACGCCGACACTCAAGAAATCATGATGCTCAGTGGCAACTACCACAGCGGCCCAGTCTCTGCCATTCGCTATGTGGGTGCTATGGGCCTGATCCTCTATTACATCTTCATCATTGCACTGGCTGTCCATGCGGCCCGATTGATACGCAGTTGCCGGGAAACTCCATTTTTTATCCCTGCCCTGTTCTTCTGCCTGCCGGTGTTCTTTCACCCGTTCTTTTACACATTCATCTTCGGGGGATATCAAGGTGCCATCGTCGAAAGCATCTTTGCTTTTGGCTGCATGAAAATGCTGGAAAGATCGCTGGCCGCCTATCGCGAAGAGGGTAAGAAGAAAAAGCCCATCCTTCCGGGCCTTGAACCGGCGTTCCCCGCAGGCCAGAAACACGAAGAACTCCTCGCCCTCTCCAAATAAAGGATTCAAAAAAACCGATTCAAAAGCCATGACCAAAAAAAACACGAATGATGCAGTCTCACAGGAGCGCTGGCAGGAAGCGCAAAAATGGGAGCTTAATCATTGGGTGCAGGCTCAGGCGGCCCGCAGTCGCTTTGGAAAAAATTACATCTGGAAGATCGCTTCCTCCCTCGGCCTCCTCCCCCGTTATCGCGGCGAAGATTGGAATGCCTGGTGGCGTGAAAAATTTGACGGGTATCGCTTCCTCCCACCTAAGGTAAGCAACGCCATCGAGGTCGGCTGCGGGCCATATACCAACGTCCGCTTGATGATGGAGCAATGCCAGATGGATCACCTTGTTCTTTCCGATCCACTCATTCGCACCTACGCAAAATTCAAGCTCACTTTCGTCAATGACATGTATCGCAAAGTCGCGTGCATTCTGGACGACCATCCGATTGAGGAACTGCCTTTCGCCGACGGCAACTTCGACCTTGCAGTGATGATCAACGTCCTCGATCATGTGCGCGACGCCCAAGAGTGCATGCGCCAGCTCACGCGCGTTACGAAGCCCGGTGGCATCGTCATCGTCGGCCAGGATCTCAGCAACGAAGAAGACCTCGCCGCCATGGCCGGCACGGAAGGCGAAACCGGACATCCCATCAAACTCGACGCCGATTGGTTCAACCAGCATCTCACCGGAGCTTTCGAGCCGATCCTCCATAAAGTTCTCAGCCGCGAAGAGGGCCGGGCTGCAGCCCACCACTACGGCACACTACTCTTTGCAGGGCGGCGGCGCGGCTAGGCGGATAGCATGGGTAAGCGCCTCCGCATTTTCGCAGGCGGTGTCGCCGCAGGCTACGCAGCACTCATAGCAAACGCGTTCTACTCGTTCGCATCCATCCCCCTCGCCCTTCACTATCTGGGCGACGAGCATTTCGGCCTTTGGTCCCTCGTGATGACGATCTGCGGCTACCTCGCGCTGATTGAGTTCGGGTTAAACACCGCATTTGCCCGCCTGCTCATTGATCGCAAAGACGATTCTTCCTCCAACGCCTACGGCAGTTTGATCAAGACCCTCTGTCTCGTCCAATTCGCACAGGCAGCCAGCGTGCTCATTGTAGCTACCGCGAGTGGTTCATTTCTCGCAGATGCCTTAAAAATCGCGCCTGCTTTGCACGCTGAATTTCGCCATCTGATCTTTCTTCAAGGTTCAGTGGTTGCCTTCAATTTCGCGACCCGCGTCTTTTCCCTTTTGCTTTACGCCCATCACCGACAGGATATCGCGAATACGTTTCAGGCCATTGTCTTTTTCATCGCCCTCGGTGTGCAGTGGCTTTGTTTTCGCGCAGGCTTCGGCACCACCAGCCTTGTCGTTTCCAATGCAGTCGCAGCGGTCGTCCTCTCCGGTTCCTGCGCGTTTGCTGCAAAGCAACTCCAACTGCTCCCTGCGCGAGGCAATTGGGGAAAAATCAGCCGTAGCAATTTTAGCGCTCTTTTCTCACTCGGCGGGGACATTTTTCTCATCACACTGAGCACTCAGGTGCTGCTTGGTGCACCAATACTCATCGTCACCCATCAGCTTGGCCTCGCCGCAGCAGCAGTGTGGTCCGTTGCAATGAGGGCATTCACCCTCGTCATCCAGCTCTGCTGGCGCCCGTTTGACACCACTTTCACTCATTTTTCCGAGATGGCTTCGAAGGGCCACCACGAAAAGTTACGCGACCTTTTCCGCACTTCGGTGCTCGTCACTTTTGGCATCTGCACCGCCGGTGCGGTCGGCCTCGCCATGTCCAACCGCCACCTCGTGAGCGTGCTCAGCCACGGACGCTTTGTGTGGCCTGCTGTGAATGACTCGCTTATCGCGATCTGGTTTTTGGCCCTTACCATCACACGCTGCCACAGTTATCTTATTCAAGCTGCAAAACATCCGGCTGGGTTGCGCAACGTTTACCTGATTGAAGCGCTGTGTTTTATCATCCTCGGTTCAATCCTTTGCAAAACGATAGGAGGAGGGGGCGTCCTCATTGCCTCCATCCTTTGCGGCCTCTTCTGCACGGCTGCCTATGGCACACGCTGGACGGCGCGTTTCCTCAGTGTGCCGTGGCGTGAAATCGCATTCCAATGGCCAGCCCAGTCTGTAGTTTTCGCGGTGCCGCTCATCATCGCCGGCCTCGCCGCAAATGCCCTTTGCCCGGCATGGCCGGCACCCGCCCGATTGCTCTTTACTGCAGCGGCTGTCGGTATCCCCGGTTTACTGCTTTTTCCCCGCCTCGCACTCTCGCGGGCTACCCGGGAGAGCCTGCTCCTTCGTGTCCCTGAACGCTGGCGCAGCGCCTTCGCCCGCCTCGCCGGACTGGGTAAGACTTAAAAAACTCAGGCGTTTCCATGCGCCGTGCAAAGCAGGTTCACATAACCCACCGCTGGCAGTGCAGCACAAAGCGACTCAAAAGACTCCACCTCCACCGCGCTTCCATCCTCCGCCAGCCACGCGAGATCAAAACCAAGCACGCACAGTTCGTCGAAAAGTGCTCGTGCAGCCTCCTGTGTCGGACCGAGATTTTTCGGACAAAACTCCACAATCAACCGCAACCCCAGGAATCGCCGCACTGTCTCCCGCATCCCGTGTAAGACATGAATTTCCCCTCCCTCGACATCAATTTTCACCACATCCACGCGCAGTTCGGGGCGCGTCGCCAGAAACGCATCCATCGTCAGGCCCGGAACTTCAATCGAACGCCCGCCCGCCGCCACATTCACCAGACTGTTCCCCGTTCCACTGTCTGGATTGAGATGGAGCGTCACTGGACCGTTGGAATCGGTCAGCGCCTCGTCCCGCACTTCCACCATCGAAAACTTGCTCATGTTAAAAACCAGCGCCCCCCGCGTATCGGAATCGGGCTCAAAAGCGATTACCTTCCCCTTTTTTCCGACCAGCTTGGCAAAATGCCGCGCAAGCAAGCCCACGTTTGCTCCCACGTCCAACACCACCATGCCGGGCTTCAGCAGACGCTCACTTGCTCGAAAAACATCGTGCTCGATTCCTCGGAAAAGCACGACCCAGCGTGCATGGAGGTCAAAGTATACGGGCAACTTCAGCCCTCTCAAACGAAGAAGCATCGTGAAGATACCGCTCAGATAGCCTTTGAGTTTCCCGTAAATTCGTGGGAAAGAAGCGCCCAATCTTTTGATGAAATTTTTCTTCATGCAATGCGAACTGTTCGCCAGCTATCGGCGAAGCTGCAAAACCCTGCTAGCACAAAACTAAGCCCATGCTCTTTTCCTGGCTCCAGCGAGCATGGCTCGCTCTTGAGGCGCGCCGCCGCGGCGAACACTGGCTGCAGCCCGGGTTCGCCGCGGCCGGGCAGGGAGCCACGCGCCGCGCTTTGTTTGTTTATCTCACGCGCCCTTTTCATTTGCGTGAAGATCATCCCGCTTTCCGCCAGCACCAAAGTCTCAAGCAGAGCGTGATCATCGCACAACAGCTTGCCGCGATGGGCTACTGCGTGGATGTGGTGGATGTAAGCGACCGCTCCTTTCGACCAGCGCAGCCCTACGACCTTGTCCTCTGTCATCGTTCGGATGCTACGGGTCTTGAAGCTGCGTTTGCCCCTCAAACCATTCGCCTTTACCTCGCCTCCGGCACAAACCACCGTGTCCGCAACCGGCGGGTCGCTGCGCGCCTTGCTGAAGTAAAGAACCGCCGGGGCTGCGCGCTCGATGCCGTGCAGTGGGATGACGAAAAGATGCCCTACATCGAATCTGCACACGCCATCATCGGTTTTGGCAATGAGACTGTCATGGACACATGGCGCGAATTTTTTCACGGCCCAGCCTACGGTTTTGATAACTACGGCGATTTTTGTGACACAGATTTTGGTCCTCCGATGATGGACGCTGCGAGGCACTTCCTTTTTTTCGGCAGCCGCCAGCAAGTCTCCAAG
>JBEIQV010000409.1:0-2066 GCA_040376335.1 Verrucomicrobiia bacterium
GCGCTGCACTTCTCGCCCGCGAAATTCTCGGTCCGCCAAAATCGCTCGCGGAATAACTCCTCGTCTTCCGCGCTTGCCAAGAACCGCGCGGCCTCCTTACTTTGCGCCCTTCACAAAGCCGACGTGGCGGAATTGGCAGACGCGCTAGACTCAAAATCTGGTATCCTCACGGGTGTGTGGGTTCGAGCCCCTCCGTCGGTAGTCCTCTCAGGCAGCTTAGGCGGGAGACATAGACCGAACGAATTACAAACCGCCGCACTCATCGCTGAAACCTACACCTTCTTATGTGGAAACGAATGCTCCTCATGTTGTTCCTAGCCTCCGCAATCATTGCGGGCATTGGCTATTGGAAATACATACAAGTTCAGAAGGCGATGGCCGCAGGCGGAAAATTTGCACCACCACCAACGACCGTCACAACCGTCGTCGTCAAAACGCAAACCTGGCAGCCTGTGCTGAGTGCCGTAGGATCACTGAAGGCAGTCCACGGTGTCACCGTGAGCACCGACCTCGCGGGGATCGTCTCGGAGATTGCTTTTGAATCGGGCAGCGCCGTCAAAAAGGGCGATCTCTTGGTGAAGCTCGACACGCAGCAGGAGGAGGCACAATTACGCTCGGCGGAGGTGCGCTTGAGTTTTGCAAAAACGGACTTCGAGCGGAAAAGCGATCTCATCACGAAGAAAGCGATATCGGAATCAGACTTGGACACCGCGCAGAGCCAGTTGATGCAGATGCAGGCTTCCGTGGAGGAAATGAAGGCACTGGTTGCAAGGAAACAATTGACCGCTCCCTTCGACGGTCTCGTGGGCATCCGCCAAATCAGCCTCGGGCAATTTGTGAACCCAGGAGCCGCCATCGTGCCGCTGCAATCGCTAGACCCGATTTTCGTCGAGTTTTCCGTGCCTCAGCAAAACTTCAGCGCGCTCGCTGTGGGGAAAAAATTGCAGTTCGCAGTCAACGGTTTGGCTGAAGCTAAATTTGAAGGTGAAATCACAGCGATTGATTCGCTCGTGGATCCCAATACGCGCAACATCCTGATTCAAGGAACTGTAAAAAACGCCGATCATAAATTGCGTCCCGGAATGTTCGCAGAAGTCGAAGTCCTGCTTCCCGAGAACGCCGGTGTTCTCGCCATTCCGTCCTCCTCGATTTCCTACGCGCCTTACGGTGACTCGGTATTTGTCGTCCGCGAAAAAAACGGTCCCGATGGCCACCCGATGAGAATCGTAGAGCAACAGACGATTCAACTCGGAGCAAAGCGCGGCGATCAGGTTTCGGTGATTTCAGGTCTGAAGGACGGCGATGAAGTAGTGTCGTCCGGCGTCTTCAAATTGCGCCCCGGCGCGCCAGTAAAAGTGGACAACAGCCTGCAACCGGGCAACGAGGCGCATCCAAAGCCCTCGAATTCCTAAGCAGCCGGAAGCTCCATGAAATTTACCGATTTTTTCATACGGCGTCCTGTCTTCGCGAGCGTGGTGAGTCTCATCATCCTACTCGCGGGATTGCAGTCCATCCGCTCGCTCAACGTGCGCCAGTATCCGCGCAGCGACATCGCAGTCGTGAATGTGAAAACGCGCTACATTGGTGCAAATGCGGACCTCGTCCGTGGCTTTGTCACGACACCGCTGGAGCGCGCCATCGCGAGTGCGGACGGCATTGATTACATCGAATCACAGAGCGCGCAGGGGCTGAGCATCATCACGATTCACCTCAAGCTGAACTACGACACGACCGCCGCGCTCACGCAGGTTCAGGCGAAAGTGGCGCAAGTTCGCAACGACCTCCCGACAGAAGCGGAGGCACCGATCATCGAACTCACGCTGAGCGACACGCAGTTCGCGCAAATGTATATTTCCTTTGCCGCGAACGATCTCACCCCAAATCAAATCACCGACTATCTCACCCGCGTCGTGCAGCCAAAGCTAACGGCCGTCAGCGGTGTGCAAAAGGCGGACATCCTCGGAGCGCGCACCTTTGCCATGCGCATCTGGCTAAAGCCCGACCGAATGGCCGCACTGAATATTTCGCCAAATCAAGTGCGACAGGCTCTGGCTGCGAATAATTAC
>JBEIQV010000238.1:0-5223 GCA_040376335.1 Verrucomicrobiia bacterium
CGTGAGTCTCGATAAACACACCGTCGCAACCTGCCGCCACCGCCGCACGCGCAAGCACTGGTGCGAGCACGCCGTCGCCGCTCGTCGTATCGCCGCCACCGCCCGGACGCTGCACGCTGTGCGTCGCATCAAAAACCGCGAGGCAGCCCAGTTCCCGCATCCAGTAAAGCGACCGCATATCCGCCACCAGATTGTTGTATCCGAAAGTCGTCCCGCGCTCCGTGAACATGAACCGCTCGCAGCCAAACGCCTTCAATTTCACCGCGATATTCTTCACATCCCACGGCGCGAGGAACTGCCCCTTCTTCACATTCACCGCTCGCCCCGTCTCCGCCGCCGCCTGGATCAAATCCGTCTGCCGGCACAGGAACGCCGGGATTTGCAGCAAATCAATAAACTCCGCCGCCGCCCGCGCCTCCTCCGGCGAATGCACATCCGTCGTCACCGGCACATTCAGCTCCTTGCCGATTGCCGCCAGCAACCCGCACCCGTCGCGCAGCCCCGGCCCGCGCGCACTCTTCACACTCGTCCGGTTCGCCTTGTCATAGCTCGCCTTGAAAATGAACTGCGCCCCCACCTCGCGGCAGATGCCGTGAATCGCCCGCGCCATCCGCCACACAAACTCCTCCGACTCGATCACACACGGCCCGAGGATGAACACCGGCTCCGCGCCGCCCCACGTCACATTCCCCGTTTGAAATTGCGGCCTCACTTCGCGCTCTCCTCCATCGCCTCGGTGAGAGCCCCCTGCAAAAGCGTGATGCCATTATCCAGCGCCCCCAGCTCCTCAGCGCTCAAATTCCCATCCGTCTTCCAGCGCAGCATCACCAGATGATCCACATACATCTTCCCGAGTTGGAGATTCGGCGGAGGCGAATTCGGCGGACGGCTCGGATGCTTGCCCAGCGCAAAAAGCGCCTGCTGCGTCTGCATGAGGAGAAACTCCAAAAACGTCTGAGTCAGCTCCCCCGATTGTTTCGTGCGTAAAATTTCTGCCATACCCTCACGTTACGCACTCACCCCCAGTCGAGTGAAGTTCCGAATTTGCCCATTGGTGAAAATGATGGCCCTACGTGGTTTGTCGCGGCTGAGGCTGTCTGTCCGCCAAACAATGCACCTTGCAGCCGCGCTGGTTTTGCGGTTTGCCGGTGGGATGAAACAACACCTTCTCTCCTCCGCTCTCGCCGCTGCTTTTCTTGTCATCACTAGCTCGCGGGGTTTTGCGGGAGCGCCGCCGGATTTGACGAAGGCGCCGCCGGCGAAGACGGACAAGGGCTACAACCTCGGGCCGACGGGCGCGCAGGGGTGGATGTTTGTGGAGGGGGGGATGACGGAGCAGGCGCGGCAGATTCTCGTCACGGTGGTGGAGAAGGGCTCGCCTGCGGACGGCGTTTTGCAGACGGGCGATGTGATTCTCGGCGTGTTCGGCAAGCCTTTCAGCACGGATGCGCGGAAGAGTTTCGGGCGTGCCATCGGCGTGGCGGAGACGGAAAAGGCGAACGGCATCCTGCCTCTCACGATCTGGCGCGCGGGTAAATCGCAGGAGGTGTCGCTGAAGCTGAAAGTGATGGGGACTTACAGCGAGACTTCGCCGTATGACTGCCCGAAGGCGAAGAAGATTCTGGAGCAGGGGTTGGCGTTGCTGGCGAAGGATCCGAACAAGGAGAACAGACTGAAGATTATCGAGCTGGCGATGCTGGCCTCGGGCAAGCCGGAGTATTTCGAGATTGCGAAAAAGAGCGCGCTCGACGTAGCGGCGGGGACTCCTGAGGTGGAGAAGTTGTGGCTGTCATCCATTAACGGCGGACTGAAGACGTGGGGCTACGCCTACAATAATTTGCTACTCACCGAATACTTCCTGATGTCGGGCGACAAAACGGTTTTGCCTGCCATCCGCTCCTACACGACGACGCTTTCGCGCGGGCAGTCAAAATTCGGCACGTGGGGTCATGGCATCATCGGCCCGGATAAGGACGGCAACCTCCATCCCCCGTGCCCTCCCTACGGCCCCGTGAACATGGCGGGGCTGCCGGGTTTCGTTTCCATCATCCTCGCGGACCGTTGCGGCATTGAGGAGCCCGAACTCAAGCCCGCCATCGCCCGCGCGAACAAATTTTTCGGCTACTACGTGGGAAAAGGAACAATCCCCTACGGCGAGCACCGCCCCGGCGTCGGTCATGACGACAACGGCAAGACGAGCCTGGCCGCCGTCGCTTTCGCCCTGCAAGGCAAGCGCGAGGAAGTAAATTTTTTCACGAAAATGGTCACCGCTTCCTACGAATCGCGGGAATGGGGGCACACCGGCAATGGCTTCTCCTACGTGTGGGGGCCAGTCGCCGCGCATTTCGGAGGCCCGAAGGCGCTCGCGGCATTCATGAAAGAGCTGCGCTGGTATTACGACATGGCGCGCCGGTGGGACGGCAGCTTCGTGAACACCGAAGTGGGCGGCGGCGTCGCCAGCAGTTACAGCGGCGTCGTCAATTCCACCGCGTCCTACATGCTCGCGTATGCGTTGCCTTTCAAAAAACTCTACATCACGGGAAAAGAATCGCTGCCCGCGAGCTGGCTGAGTGACAAGGACGTCGCCGAAGCAATCGAGGCCGAAAGATGGCTCGGAGAAAATGCCCACGAAAAACGCACCACGGCCAGACTGCTCACCGGCCTCGGAAGCTGGTCGCCGCTGGAGCGCGCTTCATCGGCGGAAGAACTCGCCAAGCGCAAGGACGACGTGCTCCCGCAACTGCTCGCGATGATCAGCGGCAAAGACCCGCGCGCCCGCATCGGCGCGGTGAATACCCTCGGCCAGTTGAAAGCCCGCGCCGTCCCCGCGCTCGATACCCTCGTCGGCCTGCTGAACGACGACGACCGCTGGCTCCGCGTCCAAGCCGCCGAAGCCCTCCGACTCATCGGCGCGGATGCCAAGCCCGTCCTCCCCGCGATGCTCAAAGCCGCCACGGTGAAAGACGAAACCGACCAGATGCAATTCGCAGTCGGCGCGCTCGCCTACGCGCTCTTTTACCCCGGCGGCGCCTACGGCCCGAAAGGCATCCTTTCCAAATCGCTCGACGGCGTTCCGAAGGATCAACTCTACCCCGTCATCCGCTCCATAGCCGTCAATCCCGACTCCGCCGCGCGCGGCTGCCTGCGTTCTACCTACGATCTCATCACCCTCGACGACGCGAAAGCACTCGCCCCCACCATCGTCAAAAGCATCAAAGAAATGGCCCCGGCCAATACGATGTTTTCCAAAGGCGTCCGGCTCGCCGGTATCAAAGCCATGGCCCGACTGAAAATCGAAGAAGGAATTCCGCTCACGATCATGATGATGCGCCTCCCCGATTGGGGCAAAGGCTACATCATCACCACCTCCATAGACGTGCTCAAAGAATACCGTGGAGCCGCCAAGCCCGCGCTCCCTGAGCTGAAGAAATTCGCCGACGAACTCGGCACCAAAAGCAAAGAGCACCCCAAACTCCTCGAAGTGATCAAACTCATCGAAGAAGACCCCAACCCGCCCACGCTCGTGAGCCTCAAGGACTACCTTGAGAAAGCCACGCAGTAGCAGGGGTGACGGCCTTGTAGTGCGGTGGCAGAGCGAAGCGGCGACACCGCCTTGGAAGCGCCCCGTCCATGGAAAAGGCGGCGGTGGTTTTCGCAGTTGGAACACCGGAGAAATCTGCGCAGTTGTTCTGCGTGCGAAGGCGGCGTCGCGCTGAAGCTTGCCGCCGCACTACAAGGACGCGCATTCCGGTTTGCCGCTCCATGCACGAAACGGAATACCCCGCATTGACTTCGGCATCCTCCGCCATGTTTCGTTGCCGCAGATCTGATTTATGAAAGTTCTCCTCTCCATGTTTTGCATCGCGTTCCTCGCGATCAGCGCCAGCGCAAAGGTGCGGGTGCTGGAGGAGGAGGGGAAGGTGACTTTGGAAAATGACAAGGTGCGCGTGGTGGTGACGAGTTCGCCGGGGAAGGCGTCGCTGCGGCAGTTCTTCGCGCGCGATGGGAAAGGCTGGAAGCTGGTGCTGGAGAGTTTCGCGCCGGACTACGCAAAGGCGGACAAGGATGCAGTCGCGCTCTGGGATATGCGGCCCAATAAATATCGGCATTTGGTGACGGGGCTGCCAGGATATATCAGTGTAATCCGTGATCCGAGAGGGAAGGAGGGAACGGTGCAGATAGGGATGATGGGGCAGAGAAGGAACCCCCACGAAAATATAACCTTAATGGATGGGGCGGGCTTCTTTCACGTGTCGGTGCACGGCATATTTGCAAATGCACCACTCAAGCTGGACTACCTGCTGAGTGCATACACGTTTGCGCATGAGGGCGTGCCGCAATTTGTCCACACACCGGGAGTGAAGTTTGACGACCCGCGCGCGGGAGCCGGACGCGATCAGGTGACAGGCGACCGTTCTTTCCATGCGCCTGCCGTGATACTGCAAGAGGGAGGTTTGTTTGCGGCACTGGTTCCCTACTTGAATGAACTGAACACTTGGCGGGTGCTTTCGCCTGATGCGCGGCGGAAGACAAAAATCGCGCGCGGGCCGTTTTCCATCCCCATCGAGGATGCGCATTACACGATGCCGAGTATGATTGATTTGAACGTGAAGAGTGGCATCACCAAGCGTCCAGTGATGACCTTTGGCCTCGCGGATACCGTCATCGGGCACCACATTCGCTACGTGCGCGATGAGCGGGACGGGGATGGCGAGGCGATGGTGAGGACATTAACTAAAACTCCTAGCACTCCGGCGATTCCATATATCTCCTACGCTTTCGACCTTTTCCTCGGGGCGAATGTGCCCGAGGGCACCGGCTATCAGCGCGTCGCGCGGCACCAGTGGGAAAAATATGGGCACTCGGTCTTTGCCACGCAGCCGCATCTGGCCATGCCGTTCGAGGAGTATGTGAAGCTGGTGACGAAGACGATTTTCTCGCCAATCCTGCTCGATGGAAAACCGGTGAAGACGCCCGCCGGGGTGATGGACGCGCCCGTCGCCGGCTACGAAGACCACGGCTCGTGGCTGGAATGGGAGATGGACGGCAAGCCGGTGGGCGGCTTCCGCTGCGCCGCGCCTTTTTGGGACGATGTGGTGCACAACTCGCCGTTTTGGAACAACGCCGAGCAGGCGGTCGGGATGTTCTTCTGCCGCGATCTCGACGACAAACTCGCGGAGCGCGCAAGGCGCATCATCAATTTCTGCCTCTCCGCACCGCGCA
>JBEIQV010000427.1:0-1568 GCA_040376335.1 Verrucomicrobiia bacterium
CACATCTCGCAAATCAGCGAAGACCGCATCGAGAAAGTCAAAGACGTCATCAAAGTCGGTCAGGAAATCGAAGCCCGCGTCATCAAAGTGGACAAAGGCGAGCGCCGCATCGGCCTCTCGATCAAAGCCGCCAACTACAACGACGACGACATGCGCAAGGAAGCCGCTGCGTTCGAAACAGCCATCAAGCCCGGCGAAGACCTCGTCGGCCTCGACAAGGCATTCGCCAGCGCGCTCGAAGACTACCGCCCCGGCGAAGGCACCAAGTAGTCAGCGTAGATAGAAATCATTCACAACCGCGGGTGCTGCGAAAGTGGCACCCGCGGTTTGTTTTTGTAACTATACATCCAAGCGATACCCCAGACCATGAACCGTGAGCAGGTGCTTGGGGGCGGCGGGCTCGTCTTCGATTTTCTGGCGCAGTTTCACCACGAGTTGATCGAGCGTGCGCGTCGTTCCGTAGTATTCGACGCCCCAGACTTCGTTGAGAATGCGGTCGCGTGAAACCGCATTGCCGTTCTCGCGATGAAGCATGGCGAGCACCTTCAGCTCACGCGGCGTCAGTTCGAACTTCTCCTTTCCCCGTGTCCCGCGCAGCGCCTTGCTCTCGATGCGCACTTTGCCAAATGAAAGCGACTCGGGCACCTCGCCGGCAGGCTCAACAGCAAAGTCTGCACGCCGCAGCAGCGCCTGAACACGCGCGAGAAGTTCGCGCAGGCTGAAAGGTTTCGTCACGTAATCATCCGCGCCGAGTTCGAGGCCGACAACTTTGTCCACCTCCTGGCTCTTCGCACTGAGCATGAGAATCGGCACGCGGCTTTTGGTGGCGCGTATTTCGCGGCATAAATCGTAGCCGCTTTTTCCCGGCAACATGATGTCGAGCACGACGATGTCCGGCTTGCGCTGCTTGAACATGGAGAGCACCTCACTACCGGCGCTGCAATCGGTGACTTCGTAGCCCTCCGAACGCAACGCGTCGCAAAGGCCGAGACGAATGTGGGCGTCATCTTCCACGACGAGGACATGCTTTTTCATAAATGTGTTGGGATAGCTATTCTGTGTGATTTGAAATTGGAATGCGGAGCGTGAAGCGACTCCCCCCACCCTCGCGCCGCTCGAATGAAATCTCACCGCCATGCTCGCGCGCCAGTCGTTGCGCGAGCGTGAGGCCAAGGCCGCTGCCCTGGATGCCGCTGCTGAGCGAATCGTGCGCTCGATAAAACGCCTCGTAGATTTTCTGCTCCTCGCCTGCTGGCACGCCCATTCCGCGATCCAGCACGCTGACGTTCACAAAGTCATCGGCAATCCACGAGTGCATTTCGATTTCCTTTCGTTCGACGCTGTATTTCTCCGAATTGGAAAGCAGGTTCACGAGGATTTGTGAAAGAGCGTCTTCATCGCCGATGACCGAATAGGGCGGCGGCGCAGCCTCCCATCGCGTGCTGAAACCCGACTCGCGCAGATGCAGGCTATGACTTTCCCACACGCGCTCGATCACTGAGTGAAAATTAAACGCCTTCTTTTCAAAACGTTTCTGGCGACGTTCGAGTTTGGCGAACTCGAGCACG
>JBEIQV010000128.1:0-9353 GCA_040376335.1 Verrucomicrobiia bacterium
GGAGTTTGACGTGGTGTCGAACCCAGAGTTCCTGCGCGAAGGCTGCGCGGTGGCGGATTTGATGAAGCCGGATCGCATCGTCTTCGGCGCGAACAGTGACCGCGCGGCGGATTTGATGAAGCGCGTATATGAGCCGTTCAAGGCGCCGATTTTTGTCACGGATATCGCTTCAGCGGAGTTGATCAAACACGCGGCCAACTCATTCCTTTCGCTCAAAATCAGCTACATCAACGCCCTCTCCGCTATCTGCGAAGCGAGCGGCGCGGACGTGGAACTGGTTGCCGACGGCATCGGCATGGACAAGCGCATTGGCCGTCACTTTCTCAACGCCGGCCTCGGCTACGGCGGCTCGTGTTTCCCGAAGGACGTGAAGGCATTCATCGCCATCGCCGAGGAGTTGGGCGTGCCGTTCCAACTGATGAAGGAAGTCGAGCGCATCAACGCCGCGCAGCTCGAACGTTTCCTGCGCAAAATGCGCGACGGCCTGTGGGTTCTCAAAGACAAGGATATCGCCGTGTGGGGACTCGCCTTCAAGCCCGACACCGACGACGTGCGCAACTCCGTGGCGATTGAATTGATCAACCGCCTCGTCGAAGAAGGCGCACACGTCACCGCCTACGATCCGAAGGGCATGGAGAAGGCGAGAGAGTGGAAATTAATCCCCGACAGCGTGAAGCTCGCCGACTCACCACTCGAAGCCCTCAACGGCGCCGAGGCGCTCGTGCTCGCGACCGAGTGGAAGGAATTCGCCAACGTGGATCTCGATGAGGTCAAAAAGAAGATGCACACACCGCTCGTTTTCGACGGAAGAAATTTCTTCAACCCGAAAACCATGAAGGAACTCGGCTTCACCTACTACAGCGTCGGCCGTCCTATTACGAAATAGGCTCTGCGTCCGAACCGTCGCGGGCCAACCGCGAAACCACGAACGCTGGCACTAGCGCCCACACCGCAAACGCAACGGGGAACCAAATCAGCATGTGCATCATGCTGAAAACACCCTCCTGTTTACTAAACCATCCGTCCATCGCGCCCACTGCCCAAGCAGTCAGACCGATTGCAGCTGCTGCGAACAGGCTGGTGCAAAATCCAAAGCCAAACACAACAGCCTTCTTCAATTCGCCCCGAGACACACGCGCCTTCAGCCGGTCGAGAGTGATCGCTTTCAGGTGAAAGTAACCTTTCAGCGGCAGCAGCCACAGCAGCGTCGGCCAGATAATCACCGCGAAAACCACAAAGGCCACCGAGTGATCGGATGCCGTATTGAAACGAAAAAGCAGACTCGAACAAACGAGCCATGTAGCGGCGAAATGACCTGTGCAATACCAACGCATGTGAGTGGAGAGACCCGCTTCTAAAGCAGGTGGGAGGCCAATGCACGAAAGAATTCCGGGCCTAGATGCCTATAAACGCCGCCGCCGCACCAATAGCCCAACTCCGGCGAGCATCAGCACGGCAGAAGAGGGCTCCGGGATGATGGAGGTAATTTGGCTGCTATAGGTCTTCAGATTCGCCGCGTAAGTGGCATCACCATAGACGGAAGTGCCCGACGGCTGCCCGTTGTATGTCCCCACGGTGAGCATGATACCACCGAGCACCCAGTTACCTTCATCTTTCCAGAATACCCCACCGCCAGAGTCGCCGCCGCCCGCCTGCGCTTCGTTGGTCGTATTATTGAAAGTCGTTTTGAAAAGAGTGACGTCACCAAGCCCGTAGTTGATCACCTCCGTCGTGCCACCGCCGCTGAATGCCGTAATGTTATTCGTCCCCCAGCGCAACGACTGTTGCCCCGGCGTCCATTTATACCCCTGCGCATTGCCTGCGCCCCCGGTTTCCGTCCAAGTCCATGTCGCTGGCACCGTGTTCACATTCCAGTGAGTCTCAGAAGCATTTCGATCCGGCCCGTTACCCATCATGGAAAGTGAAAGCCCGTCCGTAGGATTCTCACTCGCGAGGAGCGGTGCCGTGAGCCCCGCCGGCGTGGTGGTGAGTTGGAAAAGCGCCAGATCCGTGAGCGTTGTGTCCGCATTTTGCAAACGCACTGCCGTCCCCGCGTTCACGCTGTAGGCACCACCATTCAGAAATACCGTTCCAAACTGAAAGCCCGTGCTGCTTGCATTACGCACGCCGTGATACGCCGACAGCATCCAACCATTTCCGAGATACACTCCACTGATGAAAAACCCATCCACCGTGTCATAGACCCGCCCTACATTCGCCCAGCCGAAATCATCCACTGGCGCGGTCGTATTTTGAGTTCCATCGCCCCCTGCGAGAACCACCGCACGTGCTTGCGGCATGGAAATCAGCGAGGCGGCGGCAATAAGGCAGAGAGTTCGAGGAAACATAGCGCGCTCACTTTTTCATAAAATCACCAGCCGTCAACTGGAGCCTTAGCCAACGCATTTGTTCTCCGCCTGCGCTTGCACTTTGTGGAAGCTGTGGCTACTTGCGCGTTTTTCACGACGTATTTCACAAGCCGATGCATAAGAGCGACATTCCGCGCAAGACCATCTACCGCCTCTCGCTCTACAATCGTGTGCTCCAGCGGCTTCGCGATTCGGGGCAGGGAACAGTCAGTTCACAAGCGCTCGCCACTGCCGCCGGGGTGAAGCCGACGCAGCTCCGCAAAGACCTCACTTACTTCGGCCAGTGGGGAACGCGCGGGCTCGGTTACAATGTCGAGGGCCTCAGCAAAGCGATTACCGGCGTGCTCGGTATGGCGAAATTGCAGCCGGTCATCCTCGTCGGTGCGGGTCAACTCGGCACGGCGCTCCTGCGCTATGGCGGATTTGCAAAAGAGGGTTTCGAGGTCGTTGCGGCGTTCGATGCCGACGTTGACCGCAAGCGCCCACGCGACATCAAAGTGCCCATTCTCCCCGACACTCAGATGACCGCTTTCATCCGCGAACGCAGTGTGAAACTCGCCATCCTCACCGTGCCTGGCAACGTCGCGCAGCAAGTGGCCAATGAACTCATCGCCGCTGGCGTGCAGGCGATCCTGAATTTCGCCCCCGCTGTGCTCCACGTGCCCGAGGGCATCGTCGTGAACAGCGTGGACCTCGCAATCGAACTCGAGAACCTCAGTTATTTCGTAAAGTGAGCGCGCGCCTCGTTGAAGTCGCCGCGCCGGACTTCGATCTCGCGATCACGCTTTCGTGCGGACAGCTCTTTCACTGGCAGCGGCAGGGGGCGGGCTGGGTCGGCGCCATCGGCGACAAAGCCTGCTACGCGGAGCAGCGCGGCGATGTGTTGTTTGTCACACGAGGCATGGAGGAAATTGCGCGCCACTACTTCGCGCTCGATCATCCGCTCGCGGAAATTTACGCGACCTTCCCGCGCGACCCCGCGATGGACGCCGCACTCGCTGCGTGTCGTGGAATGCGCATCGTGCGCCAGCCGCACTGGGAGTGCATCGCATCATTCATCACCAGCGCGCAAAAAGCCGTGCCGCACATCACGCAGATCTCCCACACACTGCGCACGCGGTTCGGCAAACGCATCGGCGACGGCCCGCTCTTCGCCTACCCGACGCCCGACGCGCTCGCTGCGCTGGAAGAGGACGATCTGCGCGCCTGCGCACTCGGCTATCGTGCAAAAAATCTCCTCCGCGCTGCGAGGCAGATCGCCAGCGGTGAAGTCAGTCTTTCTGCCATCACGAAGCTCGACGACGAATCTGCGCACAGCGAGTTAATGCGCCTCGGCGGTGTCGGCCCGAAGGTCGCAAATTGCGCACTGCTCTTCGCATTCGAGCGGCTCGCGGCGTTCCCGATTGATGTCTGGATCGAGCGCGTGCTGCGGCAGATTTACTTCGCAAAAAAACGCCGCGTCACCGCCGCCCGCCTTCGTGATTTCGCTGCGAAATATTTCGGCGCATACGGCGGTTACGCGCAGCAGTATCTTTTTCACCACGCACGCACCAGCCGTCCTCAAAAATCCTAATCACACCCATGCTCCTCGACGCCGCTCTGAATCCCGCCGACATCGCTCTTCTTCCACAGCGCGATCTTTCCGGCACGACCTGCGTGGTCTTCGACATCCTCCGAGCCACTTCCTCAATGGTCGCAGCGCTTGCGCACGGTGCGGCGGAAATCTGGCCCGTCACGACCATCGAAGAGGCCCGTGCGCTCAAAGTGCGATTGCCCGACGCGATTCTCGCCGGCGAACGACACGGCGACCGAATCGAGGGATTTGAACTCGGAAACAATCCGCTCGAATACACCGCGCTCGCAGGCCGCCGCATCATCACTACGACGACCAATGGCACCGTCGCCCTCCGCTCCTGCGAACGTGCGTCGCGCGTGCTCGTTGGCGCGCTCTTAAATCTCGCCGCACTGCGTGATGCCATCGCCGCCGAGTCGCGCGTGCTGCTCGTCTGCGCGGGGACGTTTGAGACATTCGCGCTCGAAGACGCCATCGCCGCCGGGCTGCTTGCGTCACTTTTCCCCGATGCGGAACTCACCGACGCCGCCCGTGCCTGCGTCGCCACTGCGCGCTCCTTTGCCACGCCGCTCGAAGGACTGCTCGCCGCGCGCAACGGCCACGCACTTTGCGCAAAGGGCTGGCGCGACCAGATCGAATGGTGCGCTCAAGTCTCGCGTTTTGCCGCAGTCGGTGCAATGAGTGACGGCCTCATTCGCCCGCTGTGAACTTTTCGACGACCAATCCGTCCCCGATTCGCAGGTGGCTGGATGCGTTCGTCGCCATGCCCGACCGCATCCGCCTCCCGCTCGCCATCGTGCTCGCGCTGCTAGTGCACGGGCTCGTGATGGTGGCCGTGTGGGTGTGGCCGTATATCGCCGGGTTGCTGCAAAAAATTCTCCCGGAAAGCATGACAACCGCTGTCGTCGCTCCTCCACCGCCGCCGCAGGCGAACATAAAACTCGAAGTAATCCTGATGACGCCCACTCCGCCGCCAGCGGAGGAAAAAAAGGAACTCACTGTGCAGGAGCAAAATCTCCTGGAGGAAAAATTCCGCCAGCTCCCCGAGGAAATTCAGCAGGAATACATTGATGTCGAGGGCCTCGCCAAAAAGAAGAACCTCAGCAAACAAGCGCTGCTCGAAAGCTGGCAGGACAGCGTCGCCGGGACAAAAAAACCCGGCAAAGGCGACAGCGCGTTGCCCGCTCAGGATGGACGTGCAGACCTGCCGTTCACCAATTTCAAAAACCAGCAGGCCAACCCCGGTAAACCGAATATTCCTGCTGAAAACGAAGTCGCCAGCCGCCCGCGCCCGATGCCAAACGTGCGCCCGCCCGGTGCCGAGCCAGCGTCGATCTACAAGCCGCGTCCTATTCCGAAAAACAGTCTCAGCGCCGCCCAGAATTCGCCCGATAACATCCCGAAAACAGCCGAGCGCACAGCCGCCGAACAGTCCACGCCCACACCAATACCACGCCCGGCGCCGATGCAGATGGTGAAAGCCACGCCGCCGCCTGCGTTGAAAAAAGTCATCGAAGCCAGCGAAGACCAAATCGCGCTTTACCTACGACAGCCCGAGCAGGCGCTTGCACCCGTCGAGCATCCCACGCAAGAGCCGCCGCCAAAACCCACTCCCACTCCCACGCCGAAACCAACTCCCCAGCCGACCGTCAAACCCACGCCGCAACCAACGCCCGAGCCCAAAAAGCCGGAGGAGCCGAAGCCAACTCCGCCCGTTTCCGAAATCGTCGCGATTAAAAACACGCGCCCGCAGCCCGTAAAAGATCCCGGCTACACGCAGCACATGGAGCAGCGCAAAATCGAAGGCGGCAATGCACCACTCGGCGAAAGTGGTGTGGACGCTGTCGCCACCGTTCGCGGTCGCTACGTGAAGGGCGTCAATCAAGCCATCGGCTCGCGCTGGACCCACTATGTGCACGACGCCAAAAACGGCAGCCTCATCGCTCCCGGCTCCGTCACGCTGCGCTTCACGCTGAGCGCAAAAGGCAGAGTCATAAAAGTGCAGACGCTCGACAATTCATCCAACGCCGCGCACGCATCACTGTGCGAGCGTTCGTTCTACGACGCACAGGGCGACATCCAACCACCGCCGCCCGAGTTGCTAAAGAACGGCGTCTTCGAGGATACTTTCACATTCACTCTCTACTAAAATGATCATCCGCACCCTGCTCATCCTTGCCGCTATTGCCGCACCAGCTTTCGCCCAGATGGGTGGCCGCTACTCGCCGCCGCCGCCTGCGCCGGTTCCGCCGAAGCCCGTCGTCATCGCCACGCCTGCACCTGCACCCGCGACACCCAAGCCAAAACCAAAACCGCGCCGTCGCCCGGCACCGCCGGTTGATGCGACAGCAGTGACTCCCGAAGCCGCCACGCCAGCACCAGCAGTAGTAACTGAACCGGCTCCCGCACCCGCACCAGCTCCCGCGCCAGTTCCTGAAAAGCCCGCCATTAAAAAACCCGCCGCACCGCCCGTGGTGAAACAACCGCCAGCGCCTGTCCGTTCCGCTTCCGCCACCGCCTACACTGCGAAAGTGAAAGCCGCCTTCGCGAAGCGCTGGGCCGATGCAGTCCAGCCGCACATGAGCGAGTTTCAGCCGGGAAATGTCAGCGTCGTCTTCAAGCTCGATGCAGAGGGGAAAGTCGCCGCATTTTCCGTAACCGAAAACACATCCAACGAAGCATTCGCAAAATTCTGCGAGCAGTTCGTTCGCGATACGGCCTTCGACCCGCCGCCAGCAAAGTCGCTAGCCGACGGACAGTTTGAAGTGCCATTCACCTTCTGGATTTACTAATCACGCCCATGCTACTCGCCGCATCGTTCCAAGACATCTACCAGTTCTTTTACAAGGGCGGCATCTTCATGGTCCCGCTTCTGGCGTGCTCCATCATCGCCGTCGCAGTCATCATCCTTCGCGGCCTCGCGCTGCGCCGCCACCTCGTCGTCCCCGATGAATTGCAGAAGGAAATCGAGCGCCTCGCACCCAACGACACGCCCGACGCCGTCGTCCGCCTTTCCCGCCTCGTGCGAAACAACGATTCCACGCTCGCCCGCATCGCACAGGTCGGCCTCTCGAATCTTCACCAGCCCAAGGACGAAAACTTGAACGCCGTCCAGACCGTCGCACGCCATGAAATCGGCAAACTCGAACACGGCCTGCACATCCTCGAAATCATCATCGGCATCGCCCCGCTGCTCGGTCTGCTCGGTGCAGTCAGCGGACTCGTGCAAGTCTTCGGTGCCTTCGGCGAAAGCGCTACGCAAAGCGACCCGCACCGCATCGCCATGGGCATTTCCGAGGCGCTCAGCACCACCGTCGTCGGCATGGCCGTCGCCATCCCCACGCTCATCGCCCACGGCCTACTCGCCAAGCGCATCGAAGTCATCGCAGCCGATCTCGAGCTGCTCGTCTCCGGCCTGCTCACCAAGTGCTACAACCAGAAACAGCGCCGCCCCTCCGCCTTCGCCGACTTCGCCACGGAGGGTGACGCATGAACTTTCTCCCCCGCCGCCGTCGCAGACCCGAGGTGATCATCGTCTCGTTGATTGATATTTTCGCCATCCTCCTGATCTTCGTCATCGTCACCACGACCTTCAAAAGCGAACTCCCCGCAGTCACCATCAAGCTCCCCGACTCCAAGACCGCCGTCGCGGCGGAAAAAGGAGACGAAGCCCTGCGCCTCTCCATTTCCGACAAGGAGGAAATCTTCCTCGGCGCAGAAAAAGTCACCCTCGAAGAACTGCGCGGCAAACTCGAAAAACTCCAAAAACTCCCCCGCCCTCCCAAACTCGCCCTAGCCACCGACAAACGCGCCCCCTTCGGCACCGTCATCGCCGTCCTCGACGCCCTCAAGCAGGCCGGCGTGAAAGGCGACCTCACCGCCTTCACCGAGCATAGCGAAAAGCCGTAGCAACTTTTTGATTTACGCAGGGTCTGCGGATTGAGAGCGATGATTGACCACGGTTAGCACGGATTTTCACGGATGGGAAAGAAACCGCCTGCCTTTTATCCGCATCATCCGTGGTTGGAAAATGTGTAGCGAAGCTGACATCGGTGTAGCGCAG
Organism: Verrucomicrobiia bacterium; assembly: GCA_040376335.1. Classification (GTDB taxonomy): domain Bacteria; phylum Verrucomicrobiota; class Verrucomicrobiia; order Chthoniobacterales; family Chthoniobacteraceae; genus SXWH01. The sequence continues at coordinate 8,006 of JBEIQV010000128.1, forward strand.
TTATTTTGACCACGGATTTTCACAGATGAGGAAGAGAGCCTGTTTCTTATCCGTGCCCATCCGTGACATCCGTGGTTAAAAAAATCCGCGTCCTCCCCGTTTTCAAAAAGCCGTAGCGCCATTGACGCCGCGCATCAGCGCCACTACATCACCGCCGTGCTCAACGAAAAATACGTCCTTCCCAACTGTCAGGCATCCGTTCTCTGCGAAGACATCCGTCGCGAGATCACCGGCATGCAAACCCTCGTCGGCGTCATCAACGCCGTGCCCGCCCCGCAAGTGCCCGTCGGCTTCCTCAAACTCTGCATGTGGACTCGCTGGTGCAACGGCATCGGCCAGTTCAAGCAGACCGCCCGCATCCTCGCTCCCGACGAAAAAATCATCGGCGAAAGCACCCTCGAATTTCAGCTCAAGGACATGGAAATCATGGCCACCAACGTGAACCTTTTCAGCGGCGTGCAGTTCAAGGAATACGGCAACTACCACGTCGAAATCTACCTCGATGACCAGCTCATCATCCGCTACCCGCTGCCCGTGATTAAATTCACCCTCCCCGGCCAGCCCCCGCAGCCGCCGCCACAGGTCGCATAGCCTCACAAAAAATCCGTCCTTAGAAAAAAGCCCGCGACGGGTATTCACAACGATCCAAAACCAAAACTCATGAAATTCATCCTCACCATTTTCACCGTATTCGCAATCAGCGCCACATTTGCAGGCGCAGTAGAAGCCAAGGAGGAAAAAGAGAAGAAAGAAAAGAAACCGAAAAAATACACCGAGGAGACTTTCAAAACAAAGGACGCCAACAACGACGGCAGTGTCACCAAGGAAGAATTTATGAAAGACGCCAAGGACGCCGCCAAGGCCGAGATCGTCTTCAAGCGCAAGGACGCCAACAGCGACGGCAAACTCACCAAGGAAGAATTCCTCAACCCCAACAAAAAGAAGGCTGCCTAAGCCCGATAGAAACTCTCAGCGCCGCAACCAGGCAGCAGAGCACTTTCCCAAAAACCCAAAAATGAAACACATCCTCAACACCATCACCGCACTCGCAATCAGCGCAGCCTTCGCCACCGCAGCAGACGAAGCCAAGCCAGCCGATGCAGCGAAACCAGCAGAAGCCGCAAAGCCAGCCGAGCCAGCCGCTGAAAAGCCCAAGCACGACCCCGAGGCCTACTTCAAAAAGAAGGACGCCAACAACGACGGCGAAATCACCAAGGAAGAATTCCTCGCGAGTGCAAAGGACGCCGCAAAAGCGGAGGCCGTCTTCAAAAAGAAAGACACCAACGGCGACGGCAAACTCACCAAGGAAGAGTTCACCGCTAAAGGCAAAAAGAAGTAAGCACGGGCC
>JBEIQV010000120.1:0-9562 GCA_040376335.1 Verrucomicrobiia bacterium
ATGACTTCGATTAATCTCATCGCGAATACCGACCTGCGGAACTCCGATGAATTTCGCGAACTGGCAATTCGTGAGCAGGGCGGCGCAATTATCCGCCTCAAAGACATCGCTGAAGTGGACCTCGGCGCGGAGGATTACGACACCGATGTGCGCTTTTCCGGAGAGAGAGCGACCTTCATGGGCATCTGGGTTTTGCCCACGGCAAACGCGCTCGATGTGATCAAAGCGGTGCGTGCGGAAATTCCAGAAATCGAGCGGCAGGTGCCAGCCGGGATGAAAGTCGGAGTGCCCTACGACGCCACAAAATACATTCAGGATGCCTTGAAGGAAGTGCTGAGCACACTCACCGAGACACTCGCCATTGTCGTCGTCGTGATCTTTCTGTTTCTCGGCTCGTGGCGCTCCGTGCTCATCCCTCTGGTAGCCATTCCAATTTCACTCATCGGCGCTGCGTTTATCATGCTCGCCTTCGGCTTTACGCTGAATCTCCTCACGCTTCTCGCCATCGTGCTTTCCGTCGGGCTCGTCGTGGATGACGCGATTGTCGTCGTGGAAAATGTAGAGCGACATCTACACGAGGGCTTCACGGCTTTCGAGTCTGCGATGAAAGGCGCGCGTGAACTCGTTGGTCCGATCATCGCGATGACGATCACGCTCGCTGCCGTCTATGCGCCGATTGGTGTGCAGGGCGGACTCACCGGCACACTCTTCCGCGAATTCGCTTTCACTCTCGCCGGCGCAGTCATCGTTTCCGGTATCGTCGCGCTCACTCTTTCGCCGATGATGTCCTCGAAGTTGCTGCGCGAAGGCGATTCACACAAAGGTTTCGCAGGCTGGGTGAATCGCCGCTTCGACGCGCTCCGCAACCGCTATGTGCGCACGCTTTCTAACTCACTCCGCTGGCGACCGGTCACGCTCACGCTTGCAGTGATCGTTATTTTACTTGGAGTCCCATTTTTCCTATTCACACCCAGCGAACTCGCACCAAAGGAAGATCAGGGCGTGATCCTCGGCATCGTTCAGGCGTCGCCAAATTCCACCATCGAGCAAACAACGCTCTACACCGAGAAGGTCAACGATGTCTTCAAGTCGTTCCCCGAAACACGCCATACGTTTCAGATCACTCAACCATTCGGCGGCTTTTCCGGCATGGGCTTGAAACCGTGGAGCCAGCGCACCCGCACTGCGGAGCAAATGCTGCCCGAGGCATTCGGAAAACTCGGCGCTGTGCCCGGCGTGCGCGTCATCGCGACAACGCCAGCGCCGCTTCCCGGTGGAGGACAATTTCCCGTTGAGTTTGTGATCGCCTCAACAGCGGAGCCTCGTGAGCTTCTCGCACTCGCCAATCAGCTCGTCGGCAAAGCATTTCAAAGCGGCATCTTCATGTTTGCGGACACCGACTTGAAATACGACATGCCGCAGGCAGAGATAGTTTTTGATCGCGATAAAGTCGCATCGCTCGGCGTGAATCTTCAACAAGTCGGCGCAGACCTCGGCACCATGCTCGGCGGCAATTTCGTGAACCGCTTCAGCATTCAAGGGCGCAGTTACAAAGTTATCCCGCAGGTAAAACGCACCGAGCGACTGAATCCCGATCAGTTGAAGAACTTTTACGTCAGTGGTCCCGGCGGAAAACTCGTGCAGCTCGCCACATTCGCAACGCTCAAAGAAAGCACCGAGCCACGCACTCTGAACCGCTTTCAGCAACTCAACTCCGCCAAAATTCAAGGAGCCATCCCGCCAGGTGTGACGCTCGATCAAGCTCTCAAAGTGCTCGAAGACGAAGCGGCGAAAATCATGCCGAAAGGCTACTCGATTGATTACGCAGGTGAGGCGCGACAACTACGCGTCGAAGGCAACAAACTCAGCACGACGCTGCTGCTTTCCATCGTGCTGATCTTCCTCGTTCTCGCAGCGCAATTTGAGAGCTTCCGTGATCCGTTCATCATCCTTCTTGGCTCCGTTCCGCTCGCGCTGACTGGCGCGCTGCTTTTCAGCTTCCTCGGATTCACGACGCTGAACATCTACAGTCAGGTTGGTCTCATCACACTTGTCGGACTCGTGGCGAAAAATGGAATCCTCATCGTCGAGTTCGCCAATTCGCTACAAGAATCCGGCATGGCCAAACTGCAAGCCGTCATCGAAGCGGCGGGCACACGCCTTCGCCCAATCCTCATGACATCATGCGCAACCGTAGCGGGCCATTTCCCACTCGTGCTTGCCAGCGGCCCCGGTGCAGGTTCCCGCAACAGCATCGGCATCATGCTCGTATCGGGCATGATCATCGGCACGCTCTTCACGCTCTTTGTGCTCCCCGCCATCTACATGCTCATCGCCCGCGACCGCGGTGCTAAAAAGCGGCCCCATGACTCAGTGCCGCCAATTGCCGAACCAAAAATGGAAGCAATCGAGGTATAAATCGGCCCCGCCTGTAATTTTTGATTACCGATATTCGTATGTTCTGTTTATCACACGCCTGCGCGCTCATTCGTGAGCGACGGCACTCCGATGCAGGCTGAAGTTTTCCACATCCACCACCAAGGCGAACAGCGCGGGCCATACACTTCGCGTCAGGTCAATCATCTGCACAAATGCGGTTTCATTGACGACGACACGCTTTACTGGCGCGAGGGCATGGAGCAGTGGCAGCCGATTACGGAAATCGTCGAGCGAAGCCAGAAGCGCAACCGCGTCATCGTATGGAGCATCATCTTGAGCACTGCCGCCGCGATTGCGCTTTTCGTCTGGCTGTTCGGTGGAGTGACCGCAGAGGGATGGAAGGAACTCACCGCTGGCGGATTCAACGAAGAGTCGGCCTGGTGGCGAGCGCGCGGGCTCGTGAGGGCGCAACTCACCGATGGCGAAAGCGTCGCCTTCGATACGAAGGAAAACGCGCAGATCACATTGCACAAGCCCGACGCTGCAACCGTCGTCCTCGGCGGAAATCTTCTGAAAGCACGCAAACATACCGCTTGGCAGGTGCGCCTGCGCTACGATGCCGACCGCGAGATCTGGCTTCCAGCCCCACACCAAGAACAACCATGAAACACATTGCCCTCTTCAGCTTGGCCACACTGCTCATCGCCTGCGAAAAACCAAAGCCACCCGCTCCGCAAAAGAAAATCGAAAGCTTCGCCGACATCGAGACGCCCCGTAATGCACCGCCGCCCGTGGAGACGAAACCTTTTGAGGGCGGATACGACGTCGGAGTCATCGCCGGCGAAACCGCCGCCAAAGTGCGCGACCCTGCACACCCAAAAGAGCGCCCCAAACTCCCCGCTGAAGACGAGCTCGGCGTGCTCGCCCTTGATGCTGCGGGTGCCGACCCCAAACGCGCCGAAAAGTGGCAACGCGGTTTTGTGAGCGGATTCAAAGACGGCTTTGCACGCATCGCAGACAGAAAAAAGTAAAACACACCGGCCTTGCCAACCCAACTTTCGCTGTCTCTATTCCGCGCCCCGATGAAACGCCTGTTCCTCATTTTCGCCGCAGCCGCCGCCTGTGCGCAGACCATCACACCGCCGGCCGCAGTGAACGTCGGCGAGTCCGAGGCACAAAAAGTGGAGGAACGCATCGCCACCGTCCGCCGTGACCTGCTCGGGAAATACGAAACCGCACTCGGAGACCTTCAGCTTCAGTTTCAAAAAGCCGCCGACCTCGATGCAGCGCTCGCAGTTCGCTCAGAGCGCGGACGCCTCCAAACCGAGATGGCGCTTTCCGAAAAAAACTACGTCAACGAACCCAAAAGTCTGCGCGCCCTCCAGCAATCTATCTCCAGTAAGATGCAAGACCTCGTCTCCGGCGTCGTCTCTGAGTCCCTGCCCAAACTTGTCGAATTTAAAAAACAACTCACCATAGAGGGAAAACTCGACGAAGCAGTGTCCGTCAAACGTGCCATCGAGCGCCTGCAAAACGCCAACGTCCCCATAACCCGCGCCGAGGCTGGCAGCATCGTCGCCTCCGAGACATTGCTGCAAGCCTACGCCGCCGACCGGCACCGCGCCGACAAGACCTACAAAGGCATCCGCATCGCCGCCCACGGCACCATGGCCGGCTACCGCATAGACCCCAACGACGCGAAGACACTCTCCGTCTATCTCTCGGCGCAGGGCACCAGCGGCTGGGTGCAGTGCAACTTCAACCTCGCCCAATGGCGCTACCGCGAAGACAGGCTCGCAAACGCCACCTACCTCGTCCTCATCAGCAAAGACGGCGGAGAAGTCCGCATCGGAAAAGGACAAATGGTGGACATCCTCGGCGACTGCACAGGCTGGGATGAAATGGTGAAACTGACCAAGTGCGACGTCTCTCGCTAGACACTGGAAAAAGTCAGCGACTTCAGTCGTTCAAATTCCCTGTGCTCGGCGCTTCGTTTTGCAAGAGACGTTGCTTTGAATACCGTGCGACCTTCAGTCACCACGCCGCGAAAACGCACATTCATGTCGGATGTTCATCCCGTGAAAGCTAGATGCGGAGGAAGATTTTGCGCTTCCACATCCAGTAGAGGATGAGCCAGACGACGAGCACGATGCCGAGGCCTTTGAGGAAGGGGGCGTAGGGCTTGCCGAGGCACTCGAAGGCGGCACCTCCGATGTGGGTGACGAGATTTTTTTCGATGAAGGGTTTCCACAGCCAACTCATCATGTAGGCGGCGATGGAATTCATGCCGAGGACGACGAGGGGGAAGGCCCATGCGCGCCAGCCGCGCACATCTATGAGTGTGTAAAGAAATGCGAGGATGAGCAGGCACCAGCCGCCGCTGAAGAGGACCCAGCTCGGAGTCCAGATGCGTTTCACGACGGGGCAAATGCCGAGCGCGCCGAGAAGCCAGCCGGATGCGAGTCCGATGACGCCGGCGATGCAGAGCCAGCGGATTTTTTCGCGCGGAGCGCGCACGGAGCGGAGTAAATCACCAGCGCGCAGGCCGAGCAGCATGGTGGCGAGCGTGGGGATGAAATTCAGCGTGCAGTAGCCGCCATCGTGATTTCTGAAGGGGTTCTGGCGGGGAAAGAGATTCATGAACCATATATCGAACGCCCACGCGGGGTTGGTGTTTTTGTTCCAGTGCGCGGCGAAGCCAGTGAGGTGGTGGGGCCAGTCTTTTTTCACGCCTGCGAGCTTCCAGTTGAAGTCATCGCTGGGCAGCGGCCAGAACGCGAAGAGCGCCCAATAGCCGACGAGAATCACGGCGAAAGCGATCCACTGATCGCGCGCGGGGCGCAGTGCGAGTGCGAAGAGGAAGACGTAGCCGAGGCCGATTTGGGTGAGCGTGTCGTCGAAGGTGAAATTCGTCCGGGGCGTCCAAGTGCTGCGCAGGAAAATGCCGAGCAACACGAGGAGCAGTGAGCGGATGACGGCGTGGCCTGCCATCGCGGCGATGGTCTGCCCGCGCGCGCGCCGGCTCACTACGGAAAATGCAATCGCGCAGCCAACCAAAAAGCTGAAGCCCGGCTGGATGATGTCGTGAAGCACGCAGCCGATCCATTCAACGTGATCCTGCTGCCGCGCGAGAAATGCCCACACGCCCGTGTCCCCGAGTGCCTTCGCGACTTGGGCGAAATGAAAACTTTCCGCAAGGAGCAGAAACATGACGAGGCCGCGAAAGGCGTCCATCGAGGTGAGACGCTGTGGCGTTTTCTCGTCTTTCTCGACCGCAGGCGCAGTGGGTTCGTTGGCTTCGGGCATGGTGTTGGTTTAGCGCACGGTGACTGTCTGGCCGGTCTTCGCGCTTTCGTAGATGGCGCAGATGACGGCGACGGCGTTGCGCGCGTCGGAGCCGGGAACTGCGGGCTGACGTTTTTCGCGGATGGCATCGCAGAGGTCGGCGATTTGTCGGCGATGTCCCTCGGTGCTGATGGCCATGGGATTTGCAGCGCCACCGCCGATGGCTCCATCGCCGCCGCCGCCTGCGCGAATCTCCGCATCGCCGGGCAGTTCGTTTTCAAACTGCCAGAACCTGATCGTGTCGTCCTCCAGGATGATGGAGCCTTTGTCGCCGCTGAGTTCGATGCGTTTGTTCCAGCCGGGGTAGGCGCTCGTGGCTCCCTCGATCACGCCGAGCGCGCCATTCGGAAAACGCAACGCCGCGACGGCGGTATCCTCCACCGCGATGCGTTCGTGCGCGAGCGTGGCGATGTTCGCTTTCACCTCCACGGGGACGCCGGCGAACCACGTGAGCAAATCAATCGCGTGAACGCCCTGATTCATCAACGCGCCGCCGCCGTCCATCTCCCAAGTGCCGCGCCATGCTCCGCTGTCGTAGTATTGCTGGGTGCGCCACCATTTCACGTAGGCACTGGCGAGCGTGAGACGGCCCAGACGGCCCGCGTCCACCGCGCGCTTCACGGTCTGGGCGCCATGTCCGAAACGGCTTTGGAAAACGGCGGCGAGAATCGTGCCGCTCTCGCGTGCAGCGGCGAGGATTGCATCAATCCGCTGCGGTGTGATCTCCAACGGCTTTTCGCAAAGGACATGCTTGCCCGCGCGGAGTGCCGCGATGGCAGGCTCGCCATGGGATCCGCTGGGCGTGGTGATGCAGACGGCATCCACGTCTTTTCGCGCGAGCAATTCATCGAGCGAAGCAGCGGCAGCGCAGCCCCACTTGGCGGCGAATGCATCCAGTCCGGCGACCGAGTAAGCAGCCGTGAGTTCTGCGCCGGGAATTTCAGCGATGACCTGCGCGTGGATCGCAGAGATGGCACCAGTGCCGATGAGTGCGAAGCGAATGGGATTTGGCATGATGGAAATGACGGATGGCGAATGAAGCATGACGAGGGAAGCCTGAATTGTCAGGGACTCACCCAAACGCCACTGCCGACCGCGCTGGCATCCCGTGGTTTTCTCGGCCTACTTATACGCGGCAACCATCACGTGTTTATTACGGCCTTACTATGGACAATGTATCAAAGGCCTCCGTCCGATATTTTAACACTTTGAAAACCAGACCGTGTGTTCACTGACTTAATGCACTTCACCCTCCAAAAGCTACAGATAGTGTGAAAAGCCCTTATTGGACTCTCGCCACCCACGCGGCGAGTGCTGCGATAGCGGCGGCGCACGGGAGGGTGATGCCCCAGGAGAGGAGGACGCCGAGGACTGGCTTCCAATGGACGCGGCGGGTGACGGTGCCGATGCCGACGATGCTGCCGACGCTGACGTGCGTGGTGCTGACGGGAAGTTGCGAATAATTTGCGGTGCTGACGAGGAGTGCGGTGGCGAGGTTAGCGGCGCAGCCTTGGCCGGGGTTCATGCTGGAGAGTTTGTGCGACATGGTCTCGGCGACGCGGCGGGAATTGAGCAGTCCGCCCGCAGCCATCGCGACCGCAACGGCGAAGAATCCCCAGCGGATGTCGAGCGCGGTGGCGACGAGCAAAAGGGCGGTGATTTTCGGCGTATCATTCAGCCCGCGCGAGAAGCTGACAGCGCCTGCGCTGATGGTGTGCATCACATCCACGAGACCGCCCGCGCTGACGCCGAGCATTTTCCCCGCGTAGCGCTGGCGGCACTCGGCGGTGGTGCCGGTGGTGGCGGTGATGACGGGCACTTGTTCCGCGACGAAAACGCCCGCCGGGCGCGCGATGGGGAGCATTTGTGTTTCGCAGCCGACGCAGACACACATGTTTTTCTCCACGCGCATCCCGAGCCGCACGGCGCGCAGCACGAGGTAAATCACTGCGCCGACGGCGACGGCGAGCAGCGGCGCGAGCAGGAGCGGCATGAGAAAGGTTTCTCCCAGCGCGGAGAAATTGACGCCGCCCGGCGCTGCGACCATGCCTGCGCCGACGAGTGCGCCGGTGAGCCCGTGTGTAGTGGAAATGGGAAAGCCTAGCCGAGTGGCGAGCATGACAGTAGCCCCAGCCGCGAGCGCGACGACGAGCAGGAATTCCGGCTGCGTGGTGAGGGCATCGGGCACGAGCCCTTTACCAGAGAATTTTTTCATGAGCGCCTGCGCGAAGAACAGTGCGGTGATCCCGCCCGCCGCCGTGGCGATGGTCGCCCACGTAAGCGCGGGGCGGAATTTCGCCGTGCCCGATCCATACAGGCTCGCCACGCCCTTGAAGTTGTCGTTCGCACCGTTCGACCATGCGAGGAAACACACGATGAGAAAGAGGAGCGTCATGATTTGTATATCTATCTGTAAACCCCTCACTCACACAAGCGGAGCCTTATCGCCTGCCGTGCGTCTGGAAATCAACAAGCCTACGCTATTTATCACGCGCAAGTTCCCTCGGCTTGCTTTCCTCCGTTTTATACCCGCTCCACGCTGTATTCATGAGGGTTGTAGCGTGATATCAGGCTGGAGAAATGATTAAAAGCTGGTTCCACGTGGAGGCGCGCTCAGATGTCGTGAATTGGTGCGGGAGAGCGGGTGATTGATGCCGACGCAAGCAAAAATTCACCGCGAAAACTTTTGTTCCGTTCAGGTGTCAATTTTCTTGGCGACCCCTACTAATTGTGGTTTCATCACTCCCTGCACCCGATATGGAGTGGTTATTCACAGGTTCCAGCCCTGTAAGTCACCACTTATTGGAGTGTTACCCAGACTCTTTTCACCAGTTATTCACTTATTCAATATTCGCCATGCCAACCTTGCCAAAACTCCAAGCCTCGACCCGCTCCATCACCACACCCGTCGCTCACGGACGTGGAACTCGCCCAACCAAAGCCATGAAAACCAACAAACCCACCGGCAAAGGGCTGAAATTTGAACGCAATTTCAGCAATGCCGCCATCGCCCCATTCGACGAAATCGAATGGGAGCTCCGCACCGCCGAAATCAATGACGATTCGGGCAAGGCCATTTTCAAACAGACGAATGTGGAAGTGCCAAAGTCCTGGTCGCCGCTCGCGACGAAGATTGCGGTTTCCAAGTATTTCTATGGCGACATTTCAAATGGCAACGATCCGTATAAAAACGGACGTGAGCGTTCGGTGAAGCAACTCGTCAACCGCGTCACGCGGACGATCACGGACTTCGGCATCAAGGACGGCTATTTCGCCGACAAGGAAAGCGCCGATATTTTCTACAACGAACTCACTTGGCTTTGTGCGAATCAATTTGGCGCGTTCAACTCGCCGGTGTGGTTCAACGTCGGCCTGTATCACCAATACGGTGTCGGCACCGGCCGCGGCGAAGGTAACTACTATTACAACCGCGAGAAGGGCGTCGCAGAGCGCGCACCCACGCAATATGAATACCCGCAAGGCAGCGCGTGCTTCATCCAGAGCGTGAAGGACACGATGGAAGACATCATGAATCTCGCGCAGAGCGAGGCCATGCTCTTCAAATACGGCAGCGGCACCGGCAGCGATCTTTCTTCGCTGCGCAGCACCCGCGAAAAACTCAGCGGTGGCGGCAAGCCCAGCGGCCCGATGTCCTTTTTGAAAATCTACGACCAAGTCGCGGCAACCGTGAAATCCGGCGGCAAGACCCGTCGTGCGGCGAAGATGAATACGATCAAAGACTGGCACCCCGACGTGGAGGAATTCATCGAGGCCAAATTGAAGGAAGAGAAGAAAGCGTGGGCGCTGATTGATGCGGGCTACGACGGCTCTTTCAACG
>JBEIQV010000279.1:0-4390 GCA_040376335.1 Verrucomicrobiia bacterium
ACCTTTCGAGTATTCGATGCAACGTTCCCCATTTTCGACGAGCACTGCACCGCTGCAACTTTCACTGTCTTTGGTGACGGCGGTGGCTCCGTGGTTTTCGCGCCTGCGAAAAAACTCATCACACCGAAAACGGCGAGCATCTCGATGAGGCGGAGTGCTCCCACTTTGCGATGCGTGCGTTGGAAACATGAGCGTCCATGCGTGAGGCAACCGCCGAGAGAAATCATGTCTTTACGGTGGCGTTCCTCGACTTGATGTCAATCGCGCCTGCAACATTTCCATCGCGCTGTAAGAATGTGTTGGCAATATCAGTGACCTTCAAAACCCGCTATGCCCAGACTTGTCCTATTCGCACTTTTCGCATCGTTCATCACGCTCCAAGCCGCTGATGTGCGCAAACCGAACATCATTCTTATTTTCATAGATGACATGGGCTATGGAGACATCGGGCCATTTGGCTCTACAAAAAACCGCACGCCGAATCTGGATCGCATGGCAAAGGAGGGGATGAAGCTTACGAGCTTTTATGCTGCGCCAGTTTGCTCCGTGTCGCGCGCACAGGTGCTGACTGGATGCTATGGACAGCGCGTTTCGATTCCCGGTGTGCTTTTTCCCGGCGCACCTGTCGGCATCAATCCCGAGGAGCACACAGTCGCTGAACTCGTGAAGGCGCAGGGCTACGCGACGATGTGCATCGGTAAATGGCATGTCGGCGACCAACCCGAATTCTTTCCAACGCGCCACGGTTTTGATCGCTACCTCGGTCTGCCCTACTCGAATGACATGATGAAGAAACACGTTGGCAGCGACAAACCCGTCGTCCCGCTCATGCGGGATGAGAAGGTGATCGAGATGCTCGCAGGCCCGGAACAGGATCGCCTCACCGAGCGCTACACGGACGAGGCGGTTCGTTTTATCACGGAAAATATAACACGCCCGTTCTTCCTCTACATGCCGCATACCGCAGTCCATGTGCCGGTGCATCCAGGGGGAAATTTTCGCGGCAAATCGAAGAATGGAAACTTCGGCGACTGGGTCGAGGAGGTGGATTGGAGCGTAGGGCGAGTGCTCGACACTCTGCGCGATTTGAAGCTCGCGGAAAACACGCTCGTTGTTTTCACGAGCGATAACGGCCCGTGGCTCACGCAGGGTAAAAACGGCGGCGATGCAGGCCCGCTGCGTGGCGGAAAAGGCAGCACTTGGGAGGGCGGCGTGCGTGAACCGACGCTTGCGTGGTGGCCGGGAAAAATCGCCGGCGGGAGCGTATGCGACGCGGTTGCGGGAACCATAGATTTCCTTCCGACATTCGTAAAATTGGCTGGAGGCACTGTGCCGGTGGATCGGAAAATTGACGGCGCTGACATCGGACCGCTGCTCCTCGGCTCGACGAAAGAATCGCCGCACGAGGCGCGCTATTACTATCAAGGCTACAAGCTGCAAGCCGTGCGCTCCGGCCCATGGAAACTCGCCATCGCCCCGCAAAACGAAAACCTGAGCGGTGGTGGGCAGGCTGTCCCCGCTTCGATGGAAAAACCGCGGCTTTACAACCTCGACGCTGAAATCGGCGAACGCACCGACGTAGCCCTCGACCACCCCGAAGTTGTCGCAAAACTCAAGGCGCTCGCTGTAAAAATGGCCGCCGAACTCGGCGATGGAAAACCCGGGCCTGCTGTGCGTCCGGCGGGGTTTGTGAAAAATGCAGTCGTGCTCTCACTCGACGCTCCCAACACAGAAAAGCCCGCAGCAGCACCATGATAAAGCATCTGCTCACACTGCTGTTGATTCCGCTGCTCGCGTTTGATGCTACTGCTGAGCGAAGGCCAAACATCGTGCTCATCCTCGCCGATGATCTCGGCTACGAAACTATCGGCGCGAATGGTGGAACTTCTTACAAGACGCCGACGCTCGATAAACTCGCAGTGAACGGTGCCCGTTTTACACACTGCTATGCGCAGCCTCTTTGCACGCCGACGCGGGCTCAGTTGATGACCGGACGCTCCAATGCGAGGAACTACATCAGCTTCGGCAAGATGGATCCGCACGCCGTGACATTCGGGAATCTTTTTCAGCAGGCTGGCTACACGACATGCATCACGGGCAAGTGGCAGTTGGGACAAGGGCTGGAACTGCCGAAGAAATTTGGTTTCGACGAATACTGTCTGTGGCAGCACACGCGTCGTCCTCCGCGCTATGCGAATCCCGGTTTGGAAATCAATGGAGTGCTGAAAAATTTCACAAACGGTGAATACGGTCCTGACATCGTGAACGACTACGCGCTGGATTTCATCATGCGGAACAAGAACAAGCCGTTCTTTCTCTACTACCCGATGATGCTCACGCACGATCCCTACCAACCCACGCCGGATAGCAAAGACTGGGACCCGAAAGCCATCGGTGAAGGAGTGAATCAAGCACCTGCGCACTTCGGTGACATGGTGGCATACATGGACAAACTCATCGGTAAACTGCTCACGAAACTCGACGAACAGGGCCTGCGCGAAAACACGCTGGTGCTTTTCCTCGGTGACAACGGCACGGGGCGGGGCACCCGTTCAGAGATGGGCGGGCGCGTCGTCATTGGCAGAAAAGGCAGCACTGTTGATGCCGGAATGCATGTCCCGTTGATTGCGAACTGGCCCGGACGCATCGCGAAAGGAAGCGTGTGTAGCGACCTCGTGGACACCACGGATTTTCTGCCCACGATTTGCGAAGCCAGCTCCGTGAAAATTCCCGAACCGGAGAAACTCGATGGCCGCAGTTTTCTCCCGCAACTGCTCGGCGAAAAAGGACGCCCGCGCGATTGGATCTATTCATGGTATTCACCGCGACAAGGGCAGGGGAGCAAGGTGAACGAGTTCGCATTCAATCATCACTACAAGCTCTACCGAGATGGCAAGTTTGTGGACCTCGCCAAAGACCCCGACGAAAATGCAGCGCTGTCCGTCGCATCGCTCACCGGCGACGCTGCTAAGGCTGCGCAATCGCTACAGACCGCACTCGATCAATTCAAAGACGCACGCCCCGCCGCACTACATTAAAATAATTCTCATGAAAGCCCTCTGCCTTTTCTTCGGTCTCGTCTCGACACTCGCAGCCGAGCCATCTGCTGCGCCGCAGAAAAAACTGCCTCTCCCCGGTGAGGTATTCCTCGTCGCGGAGCACATCGCCTTCATCATCCCTAGAAAAATTGATGCGGCGACCAAAGCAAAGCCGTGGGTGTGGTATGCCCCGACGCTTCCGAATCTCCCCGGGAACGAAGAGCGCTGGATGTTTGACCAATTCATCGCCGCAGGCATCGCCATCGTCGGCATAGATATCGGCGAATCCTACGGCAGCCCTGCAGGACGCAAACTCTTCACCGCCCTTTACGACGAAATGACCGGCAGACGCGGCTATTCCACCAAGCCAGTCCTCATGGGGCGCAGCCGTGGCGGCTTGATGACGCTTTCGTGGGCCGCAGAAAACCCCGAGAAAATCGCCGCTTTCGCGGGTATCTATCCGGTGTGTGACATCGCCAGCTACCCCGGTATCGCCAAAGCCGCCGGAGCCTATGGCATGACGCCCGACGAATTGCGCGCGCACCTCGACGAACACAACCCCGTCGCCCGCCTCGCTGCTCTCGCTAAAGCTCGTGTGCCACTTTTCGCCATCCACGGCGATGTGGACAAACTCGTGCCGCTTGCGACCAATTCTGCAGCGGTTAAAGAGCGATACACAGCGCTCGGCGGCAGCATGGATCTCATCATCCCCGCCGGTCAGGGGCATAATATGTGGAGCGGTTTTTTTCAGTGTCAGGCGCTCGTGGACTTCGTAAAAAAATACGCCTCTCAGCCGTAGGGCGAGGATGACAGGAAGGATGCGGGGATTGTTCGCAAATAGTCACGCGGGAAGTGTTTTCAGCAGTCCGGGGCGGGCGGCGGGGATGCGGTGGTGGGCGCGGCCAAAGGCGACTATTGGGGTGACTTCGGGCTGGGCGATGCCGAGATGGCGGGTGATTTCACGCTCGAAATGAAGGAGTGCGCGCTGGGTGGCGGGCTTTTCGTCGAGGTGGGCGAGGGCGCGGGAGAGGAGGTCGTAGAGTTCCGGTGCGGGGTGGTCGTGTTCGGTGGCGAGTTCGAGGAGTTCGATAAAGTAGGAGGCGAGTGCGAGTCGGGGGTAGTCGCGGCGGAGGCCGTCGCGGGTCTGGCAGAGGCGTGCTTCGCGGAGGGTATGGAGTTCGCTTTTCGCGCTGCGCGCGAAGGAGATTTCGCAGTCGAAGAAGAGATCGAGCACACCTGCGAAGGCGCTCTTTGGGCGTAGTGCACCTTTGGCGACGGTTTTGATTTTGCCGTGTTCGAGAGTGAACCAGGTGACGATGAGGCTCGTATCGCTGAGTCGCGTTTTACGCAGG
>JBEIQV010000149.1:0-8081 GCA_040376335.1 Verrucomicrobiia bacterium
AATTCTGATGAATCCCGCCTTGTCTCCAGATTGGCCGGGGAAGGTGGGCCGAAATGATTCGAGTCTCTGGTATGTGACGACCGCTTGGTATTGTCTGTCTGGAGAGTCGATCCGCAGATATTCGACCTCTTGGAAGAGCCAAGTAGCTACCGCTCCGATGCTCAGCACGACTAGGCAGCTCGCAATCAGCATAGGTCGCTTCCATCGTCGTGTCTTCATTTCTTCAGCGAACTAGTGCCTCACAAACAGAATCGTTGTGTTCGTGAGCGTCTTTATAGGCGAGGGTTTGGTTAGAATATCACGGGGCGGGAAGTTCATCGGCGTTGCTTTCTGCGCGAGGGGCGGGGATGGGGCAAACACAATTGTCAGCCACTCCGCACCGTGCGCGCATGGCGGCTACGGTCGTGTAATCACCACCGTATCGCTGCCCGCCTCGCTGCCGACGCGCTTGCGACCAATCGCCATTCACCAGTCACAAAGCCGCGCCCGCCTTTCATGCAGCGATGGCCGCGAGGGACGGGATGGACTGCGCCGGACGCGGGGTTTTACGCCGCTGCCTCGGGGTAGAGGGTGCGGTATTGGATGGCTTGGAGGCCGATGGTGGCGGCGACGCCGAGGATTTCGTCGTCGGTGGCGCCGCGCGAAAGGTCGGCGCAGGGTTTGGAGATGCCGAGGAGGAGCTGTCCGTAGGCTTCGGCGCCGGCGAGGTATTTGACGAGTTTGCTGGCGATGTTGGCGCTGTTGAGGTCGGGGAAGATGAGGACGTTGGCTTTTCCGGCGACGAGGGAGTCTCCGGCTTTGATGCTGGCGAGGTCGGGGACGATGGCGGTGTCGGCTTGCATTTCGCCGTCTATTTCCATCTCGAGTCCGGCCTCGGCGGCGCGCTGTTTGGCGAGGGCGGTGGCGGCGGAGATTTTCTGGACGGCGGCGCGGGTGGAGCCGCTTTTGTTGGAGTAGCTGAGGAAGGCGATGCGGGGTTTGTTGCCGGTGAGCTGGCGGCTGACTTTTCCGGTCTCGATGGCGATGCCTGCGAGCTGGTCCACAGTGGGTTCGGGGATGACGGCGCAGTCGGCGAAGAAGATGACGCCGCGTTCGCCGTAGCGTTTGTTGCTGAGGTCGAGCATCTGGCAACTGGAGATGGTGGAGATGCCGGGGAGGGGTTTGATGAGGGTGATGAGGGGGCGCAGGGTGTTGGCGGGGGTGAGGCCGGCGCCGACGACGAGGCCATCCACGAGGTTGTATTGAAGCATCATGGCGGCGAAGTAATTCGGCATGAGCAAAATTTCGCGCACTTGGTCGTGGCCGAGGCTGCGGTAGCGGGCGAGTTTTTCCAATCGGGGGATGAAGTTCTCCATTTCGGAGGATGTGGCAGGGTCCACGATGCCGATGTGGGTGAGCCGGATGTGTTCGGCGGCGGCGACTTTTTCGATTTCGGCGCGATTGCCGATGAGGATGGGCGTGCCGAGGCCCAGGCGTGCGAAACGTCCGGCGGCGCGGAGGACGGCGGGTTCGGTTCCCTCGGGAAAGACAATGCGCTTGGGGTGTTTTCTGAGTTTTTCGTAAACGGTCTCGATGAATCGCATGGCGGGGACTTTCACGATGGGAGTAGCGGGTGACGAGTGAAAACTCTGCTTGCATCGCTACTAAACTTTGCGTTGGTCACAGGTCTTTCCTTCGCAATTCTCTTTTTACTTTATGAATCGCCTGTCGTTTTCGGTCCTCGCTCTCATTTTCGCCGCTGCTGCGGTGCCTGCCACGGTGCGGGCGTTGCATCCATCGAACGCGGGGCCGGAGAAAATAGAGATTAAATTCAAGCTGCCGCCGCCCGCGCCGCTTTCGCCCGCCGATGAGCTGGCGACGATGAAGGTGCCGCCGGGTTTTCACGTGGAGCTGGTGGCGGCGGAGCCGTTGATCGAGTGCCCGGTGGCGATGTGCTGGGACGAAAAGGGGCGTCTTTTCGTGGTCGAAATGCGCGGCTACATGCACGACGTGAGCGGTAAGGGCGAAGACCAGCCGAACTGTCGCGTGAGCATTTTGGAGGACACGGATGGCGATGGAAAAATGGACAAGAGCACTACTTTTGCGGACGGGCTCGTGATGGCGCGCGCAGTGATGTGCGTGAATGGCGGCGCGCTGGTTGGTGAACCGCCAGCGTTGTGGTTTTTGAAAGACACGGACGGGGACGGGAAGGCGGATGTGAAGGAGCTGGTGGATGGATCCTTCGGCTCGCGGCAGGGGCAGGCGGAGCACATGGCAAATTCGCCGACGTGGTTTCTCGACAACTGGATTTACTGCGCCAATCACGGCTCGCGCTATCGCTTGAAGGACGGGAAATGGATCACGGATGCGGTGTTGCCGCGCGGTCAGTGGAGTCTTTCGCAGGACGACTACGGACGCCAGTTTTACAACTATAACAGTGTCTTTCTCAGCGCGAACTTCGTCCCGGAGTCGCTCTACAAACGGAATCCGAACTTCCCCGGTGGAAGCGGCGTCGGAGTCTCGGTGCTGAAGGAACAGACTTGCTGGCCGTCGCACCCGACGCCCGGCGTGAATCGCGGCTACGATGCGAGTTACCTCCGGGCGGACGGCACGCTTGCAAATTCCACTGGCGCGTGTGGTGCGGGCGTCTATCGCGGCGCGCTTTTTCCGCCGGATTTCATGGGCAATGTTTTCGTCTGTGAGCCTGTGGGCAATCTCGTGAAGCGCGTGCGCATCGTCGAGAAGGACGGCGCGCTCACCGCCGAGAATGTCTATGACAAGACCGAGTTCCTGACTTCGACAGACGAGCGTTTTCGCCCGGTAAATACCTACACCGGCCCCGATGGCGCACTCTACATCGTGGACATGTATCGTGGCGTCATCCAGCACAAGGCCTTCCTCACACACTACCTCGTCGCGAACATCAAGGATCGCAAACTCGAACAACCGATCAACCAGGGTCGTATTTGGCGCGTGGTTCCCGATGGCGCAAAGCCCGCGCCCGTCAACCTGCCCACGGAACCGGCCAAGCTCGTCACTTTCCTCAACCACGGGAACGGCTGGGTGCGCGACACTGCACAGCGCCTGCTCGTGGAGAAAAAGGACGCTGCCATCGTGCCCGACCTCGCCGCGCTCGTGAAAGCCGGCAGCCCGCTCGCGAAAATCCACGCACTGTGGACGCTCGACGGCATGTCGGCCCTCACGCCGGATGTCACCAGCATCACATTGAAAGATGCTGATGCGAAAGTGCGCGCAACAGGCGTCCGCCTCGCCGACCGTTCGCTCGCGGGGGAATTGCTCAAGCTCGCCAGCGACACGAGCGCGGATGTGCAAATCGCCCTCGGCTTCACCGCAAGCGCATTTCCCGAAGCGCAGGATGCTGTCCTCGCCCTCGCTCGTGCGGCGGGGAAAAATCTCCTCGTGCGCGATGCGATCCTCAGCGGACTGCGCGGGCGCGAACTCGAAATCCTCGAAGCGCTCGTCTCAAATGACGACAAGACCGCACCTGCGGAAATGCTCAACGCACTCGCCAGCGCAGTGCTCAACGAACGCCGCGTTGCTCGCGTGAAAAAGCTCATCACTTTGATCGCAGCGCAGCCTGTAGGCTCTCCCGCCCATGTCGCGATGCTCCATGGAGCGAGTGGAAAAATCGCCGCAAATAATTCGCGGAAAGTGAAGCTCCTCTACCTCGATGCAGAGATGCCGGAACTCACCAAAATCGCCGCCAGCGCTGATGCAAAAACCAAACCGTTTGTCACCGCACTCGATGCGCGCATCGCATGGCCCGGCAAGCAAGGCGTGCCGCCCCCGCCAGTCGTGACTCCGCTCACAACCACCGAGCAGCAGCTTTTTGATACAGGCAGGCAAGTTTATACCACGCTCTGCGCGGCGTGCCATCAGGCGAACGGGCAGGGGATGGACAGCCTCGCGCCTGCGCTTGCGGACAGCGATTGGGTGATCGGAAAACCCGACTTGCTCCCGCGCATCGTTCTCCACGGTCTCGCAGGCCCGATCAAAGTGAACGGTAGAACGTGGGCATTCGAGATGCCGCCGCTCGGCGCAGCGCTGAGCGACGAGCAAATCGCCGGAGTCGTCACCTACATCCGCCGCGAATGGGAGCACACCGCATCCCCCGTCTCCGTCGAGACTGTAAAAGCTATCCGCGCCGAACACAAAGAACGCACGAAAGCGTGGACTGCTGAGGAACTCGCACCATACGGAGCACCGTCCGCAAAAAAGTAGCGGCGTAGTTTAAGGCACTTCCGCTTGCCGCATTGCACTTCCCTGCTAAACCCGCGCGCTCATGTTTCAAACACTCATCGAGACTTGGTTCCATTGGGTTCACGACTGGGGTTATCTCGGCGTCATCATTTTGATGGCGATGGAGTCATCCATTTTCCCCGTGCCCGGCGAACTTGTCATCCCTCCCGCAGTCATCCTCGCATCGCATGGCGGCAATATGTCTTTCACCGGTGTGGTCATCGCCGGAACCATCGGCTCGTGGCTCGGAGCAGCGATCACTTACTGGGTCGCGCTCGCCATTGGGCGGCCAGTTGTCATGCGCTACGGCCGGTATTTTTTGATGCCTCCGGCAAAAGTGGAGAGCGCCGAACGTTTCATGCATCGCTACGAAGCGGGCGGTGTTTTCTTCGCGCGGATGCTGCCTGTGCTGCGTTACTTGATCTCGATTCCCGCCGGGATCATCCGCATGGATTTTTTGAAGTTCAGCAATCTCACCATCGCCGGGGCGCTGATCTGGTGCTGGGTGCTCGCCGCGCTCGGCGACAAGGTGGGAAAAACGCTTTCACCCGAACAAATAGCAGCGCTCAAGGCCGGCAAGGGAGTGGAGATTTCCTCACTCATTCAAGCCGTGAAAAGCGAGGCGCTCTGGATCATGGTGGCAGTCGGTGCCGTGTGCGTGCTGTATTTTGTCGCGATGCGTCTCAGCGCGGCGAAAAAGGCGTAGTAGCGGCGGCTACAGTTCCAGCGTCACGCCGGGCGCGGGGATGATGACCTGAGTCTCTGGCAAATCGGCCTGCAACGTCTGCGCAAGCCAGCCGATGGCGTTTGGATCACCGTGGACGAGGAACAGTTTTTTGGGCCGCGCCCGGTTCACGTATGCGCGGATGCCCTCGCGATTGCTGTGCGCGCTGAAGTTAAACGTCTCGATGTGGCATTTCAGCGGCTCGGGAGCGTGATCTTCGCCAAGTGAAACCAAGTCGCCCGGCTTGGCGGCGCGCAGTTTTCCAGCAGGGCTGTCGGGGTCCGCGTAGCCGATGAAAAAGATACTGTTTTCCGGCCTGCAAAGGAACTGTCGCGCGACGAAATTGCTGAGGGTTTTTTCGGTCATCATGCCGCTGCTCAGCGCGAAGATGCGTCCCGGCTTGAGGCGGATGTCCGCCGCGTTGCGACCGCCGACGATGTAAGGATCCACGTCGTCGAGTAGATCGAGTTTTGGAAAGTGACGCGGGACGCGCTGGGCGAGCTTGTCGTAAATTTCAGTGAGCTTCGCACTGAGTCCGCCGATGTAGATGGGGCAGTCCTGACGAATCACACCATCGCGGCGGAAAGTATAAAACATACCGAGTGCCTCCTGCGTTTTCCCCAGCGCAAACAGCGGTATGAGCAAGCAGCCACGCAACAGCGCCGACTGGATCGCTTTTGCAAAACGCTCCTGCTCGCTCTCTCGCGTGAAACCCGGCGGCGTCATGCGCTCGCCGTTCGTGCTTTCCATGATCATCACGTCGCACGGTTCGTCTGCGAAATCGGGAAACGTGGCTGCACTGGAGATCGTCTGGTCGTCAAACTGAACATCGCCCGCGTAGAAAACGCTGCGCCCTTCCGCGCGCAAAAGCGTGCCCGCGCTGCCGAGGATGTGCCCGGCGTCAAAAAACTCCACGGAGAGCGAAGGGTCGCTTTCATTGGTGCGTTCGCCACTGATGTCGAACCGCTGCCCCAGTGGACGGCCCATCCAGCGACGGAGCCCGCCGTCAATTTCACGATGCGTAAAGAGCACCGGCTCGGATGATTCATTCGCAGCCTTTTCGGCCATCATGACATTGACCGAATTGTGCAGCATCACCTCGCTGAGCAGTCGTGTCGCCTCAGTCATCAGCACCGTAGCGCGCGGATGTTTGCGCATCGCGACTGGCAGGGAACCGAGATGATCCTGATGAGAGTGGGAGAGAATAATCGAATCCACCGAGTCATCCGCGATGAGTTCGAGACGGGGGAGTCCATCCGGACCGGATTTTTTCGGGTGAAAACCCGCATCAAGCAGAACGCGCTTGCCGCCGTGTTCGAGGAGATAGCAATTGGAGCCGATTTCGACGGCCCCGGTGAGGTTGGTAAAGCGGATGGCACCCATGTGGGCGCAGGGTGCTAGGGCGCGGCTGTGGGGTCAAATAGGAACATGGCCGCCCTTTGATGAAGGAGAGTCAAAGTAGCGCAAAAATCCGTTGACGCTTTTTTCTCACCTACTAGTTTCGCCGCCCGCTAGCTTACCGAACCTTTAACAAAAACACGCGACCTACGTTGTTTGCTGAGCGATTTCAGCGGGCAACGCGGGTTTTTTAGTCTTATGGCAGTCGAACTTTCCTACGTCCTATTTACGCCTTACACGATTCGCAAATCGCGAACAGGGGGCATTATTTCCCGTCTCATCTCACGCACCGGTCTCGACCTCGTCGCGGCGCGGATGTTTGCCCCGAGCAAGGAGCTCGCTGAAAAATATGCAGCGGGCGTCGTGACCGATAGCGATGTGAGCCATCGCGCGGCTCAGGAGATGATTCAAAAATACGTGCTCGCCAATTTCACCCCGAAGGCAGGCGGCACCAAGCCCCGTGTGTTGATGTTCGTTTTCAAAGGCGAAGATGCGGTTGCAAAAATCAAGGAGTGCGTCGGTCACATTCTCAATGAGCGCACTGCGGGTGAAACCATCCGCGACACCTACGGCGACTACATCAACGACGCTCACGGCAACGTTTCCTATTTCGAGCCCGGCGTGCTCGCGCCGCAGGATGCCGCCAGCGCCGAACGCGACCTCAAAATTTGGGCTCAGCATTCCGACAGCGAAGGCGGCCTTCTAGACAAGGTGATTGATTTCCCGCAGGGCTCGAATGTCGAAAAGACGCTCGTGCTCATCAAGCCGGACAACTTTCGTTTCCCGAACGCGCGTCCCGGCGGCGTGATCGATCTCTTCAGCCGCACCGGCCTCTACATCATCGCAGCAAAGGTCCACCACATGAGCTGCGCGCAGGCCGAGGAGTTCTACGGCCCCGTCCTCGACGTGTTGCAGGACAAGCTGCGCGGTCGCGCGGCAGGCGTTGCAAAGAAGGCGCTCGAACCGCTGTTCGAGATCACTTTCACCCCCGAGACGGAGAAGGCACTCGGCGACATCCTCGGGCCGCTGAATGGCCGCGAAAACTGGGAGGACATCGTGGAATTCATGTCCGGCCGCCGCCCGAGCACCTGCCCTGCCGATCTTCGCAACGAACCCGGCACCGCAAAAATCCTCGCGCTCATTTATCAGGGCGTGGATGCGGTGCGCAAAATCCGCGAAGTCCTCGGGCCGACCGACCCCGCCAAGGCTCCGCACGGAACCATCCGCCGCGAGTTTGGCGAGACCATCATGGTCAACGCCGCTCACGCCAGCGATGCGCCGGAAAATGCGCAGCGCGAGATGGGCATCGTCCAGATCAACGAAAACAATTTCCGCACACTCGTGGATGGCTGGTTCGCCAAAAAGTAACCAAAACAAAAAATCCAAAACATCCTAAATCACCATGTCACTCGCCCATCGTTCCACTATTCTCAGCCCCTCGCTCACGCTCGCCATTGACAGCAAAGCCAAGGCGATGAAAGCCGAAGGCATTGATGTTTGCAGTTTCGGCGCAGGAGAGCCGGACTTCGACACGCCCGAGCACATCAAAGCCGCCTGCATCGAGGCTCTCAAAGCCGGCTTCACCAAATATGCTCCGAGCAGCGGCATCCCCGAACTGCGCCAGGCCATCAGCGAGAAGTTCAAAAAAGACAACGAGCTCGACTACAAGCCCAGCCAGATCGTCGTGAGCAACGGCGCGAAGCACTCATGCCTCAACGCC